>NZ_JBHXFA010000027.1:0-56412 GCF_042724175.1 Streptomyces sp. NPDC127084 | reverse complement strand
GTGGTGCAGGGCCAGGGCGAGGAAGACCGCCCGCTTCGCCAGTGCGGGCAGCGGCCCGGCCGCGCGCCCCCGGGGGGGTGGGAGAGGGCCGGAGACTGAGCCGGAGCCCCACAGCCCCCCCCGGGGGGGGGGGCGACCACCACTTGCGCCGCCGGGGGTGTGACCGCGCGGGCGGGGGGGGGGGCAATCCCCCCGGCGGCCCCCCACCCACCCCCCCCCACAGCCGCCAGGTCCCACTCCCCCGTCTTCTCCTTCTCGGCCAGATAGCGCTTGAACCGCCGGCTGATCACCTCGTGCATCGAGCGGACGTCGTCCTGTCCCTCGAACCCCTTGATCTGGAACCGCCGGTACTCGCTCTTGCGGGGCAGTCCGTCCTCGAAGACGACCATGGACGCGACCACGTCCTCGCCTTGGAGATGCGAGATGTCGAAGCACTCGATGCGCAGCGGCGCGGAGTCCAGGTCCAGGGCGGCCGCGATCTCCTCCAGGGCCCGGGAGCGGGTGGTGAGATCGCTGGCGCGCTTGGTCTTGTGCAGGACCAGGGCCTGCTGGGCGTTGCGCCCGACCGTGGCCATCAGGTCCTTCTTGTCACCGCGCTGCGGGATGCGCAGCGACACGTTCGATCCGCGTCTGCCGCTGAGCCACTGGGTGATCGCGTCGAGATCGTCCGGCAGAGCGGGTACGAGCACCTCCTTGGGAACGGCGTCGCCGCGCTCCTCCCCGTAGAGCTGCTGCAGGGCGTGCTCGACCAGACCAGCCGTGTCCACGGCCTCCACCTTGTCGGTGACCCAGCCGCGCTGACCGCGCACCCGGCCGCCCCGGACGTGGAAGATCTGGACGGCCGCCTCCAGCTCGTCCTCGGCGACCGCGATCAGATCGGCGTCGGTCGCGTCGGCGAGCACGACGGCGTTCTTCTCCATGGCCCGTTTGAGGGCCTCTATGTCGTCACGGAGCCTGGCCGCCCGCTCGTACTCCATGTCCTCGGCCGCCGCCATCATGTCCTTCTCCAGGCGGCGGATGTAGGTGCCGGTGCGGCCGGTCATGAAGTCGCAGAAGCCCTCGGCCAGTTCGCGGTGCTCCTCCGGGGAGACCCGCCGCACGCAGGGCGCCGAGCACTTGCCGATGTAGCCCAGGAGGCAGGGGCGGCCCGTACGCGCCGCGTTCTTGAAGACCCCTGCCGAGCAGGTGCGTACCGGGAAGACCCGGAGCATCAGGTCGACGGTCTCGCGAATCGCCCAGGCGTGACCGTACGGGCCGAAGTAGCGCACGCCCTTGCGCTTGGCCCCGCGCATGACCTGGACCCGGGGGAACTCCTCGTTCATCGTCACCGCGAGATACGGATAGCTCTTGTCGTCGCGGTACTTGACGTTGAACCTGGGGTCGAACTCCTTGATCCAGGAGTACTCCAGCTGGAGCGCTTCCACCTCCGTGGAGACGACGGTCCACTCCACGGACGCCGCCGTGGTCACCATGGTGCGGGTGCGCGGATGCAGACCCGCCAAGTCCTGGAAGTAGTTGGCGAGACGCTGACGCAGGCTCTTCGCCTTGCCGACGTAGATCACCCGGCGGTGCTCGTCACGGAACTTGTAGACCCCTGGCGAGTCGGGGATCTGTCCCGGCTTGGGGCGGTAGCTGGAGGGGTCTGCCATGCCGCCCACCCTACTGGCGGGCGCCGACAACCGGGCCTCGCCTCGGGAGCCCGTGACGCCTTCACACCACGGCCGGACCACGGCCCGCGCCGCCCGACGAGCGCGGTACCGGATCGGTCAGGCCTGCGGGCCCGCTACGAGCTTTCCGTCCCGCACGCTGACCGGGACCTCCGGCAGGGGCACGGTCGCCGGGCCCTTGAGGGCCTCGCCCGACGTGACGTCGAAGCGGCTGCCGTGACAGGGGCAGTTGCCCTCGGTGCCCTCCAGCTTGTCCAGGACGCAGCCCGCGTGGGTGCACTGTGCGCTGAAAGCCCTGTACTGGCCCTTCGCCGGGCAGTGGACGACCAGTCGCTGCTCGCGGTACAGCTTCGCGCCGCCGACCGGGACCGCGTCGGCAGCGCCGAGGTCGACGGGGGCGGTCGGGGTGGGCACCTCGGCGTGGCCGAGTTTGGACTCGGTGGAGCAGGCGGCGGCTCCCAGCCCTGCGGCTCCGGCGAGCGCGGCGCCCTTCAGCACGGTGCGGCGGGCGGGAGACTGGCCGGACATGGGCACTCCACGGGTCGGGGTCGGGGCGAGAGCACTGGCGGGCCTCAGGAGCGGGTGCGGGGGCGGCTGCCGGTGCGCCACTCGGGTGACAGAGCAGAAGTGACGATACCGGTGCAGTTCGCGGCCACCGCGAGTGGGTGGGGACGCCTCGTTCCGGGGCTCTGGCCCCCCGCCCGGAACCATGGGTTACGTTTCCCGGCGTGATCGTCGTCGCAGGTGAGTCCCTGATCGACCTGGTTCCGCAGCTGGCGGCAGCCGGCGGCGGGCCGTTGCCCGCGCTGCTGCCCCGGCTCGGCGGCGGCCCGTACAACACGGCGGTGGCGCTGGGCCGGCTTGGCACGCCGGTCACCTTCTGTTCGCGGGTGTCCACGGACGGCTTCGGCGAGGCCCTGCTCGGCGGCCTGCGGGCGGCGGGCGTCCGGACCTCGCTGGTGCAGCGCGGTCCTGAGCCCACGACACTCGCGGTGGCCTCGGTCGGGCAGGATGGCTCGGCACACTACGACTTCTATGTGAACGGCAGCGCGGACCGGCTCTTCGAGCTGCCGGCCAAACTCCCCGATGAGGTCCGGGCGTTGGCCTTCGGGACCTGCTCCCTGGCGCTGGAGCCGGGGGCGAGTGCCTATGCGGAGCTGCTGCGGCGCGAAGCCGCCCGGGGGCGCTTCACCCTGCTCGATCCGAATGTGCGCCCAGGGCTGATCCCGGACGGCGAGGGCTACCGGACACGGTTCGAAGGCTGGCTCCCCTCGGTGTCGCTGCTGAAGCTGTCCGAGGACGACGCCGCCTGGCTGGGCGGGGATCCCGGGCGATGGCTGTCCGGGCAGGGGCCGGCCGCGGTGGTGCTGACCCGTGCCGGCCGTGGCCTGTCGGTGTTCACTCGGAAGGGCGGGGCCATCTCCGTGCCGGCGGAGCGGGTGACCGTGGTGGACAGCATCGGCGCCGGTGACACGGTGAACGCGGCGCTGCTCCACGCCCTGGAGCGCCGGGGCGCGCTCTCGCGGGATGCCCTGGACTTCCTGGACGAGTCCGACTGGGGCGAGATCCTGGGATTCGCGGCCAGGGCGGCGGCGCTGACCTGCTCGCGTACCGGAGCCGAGCCGCCGTACGCCCACGAGCTGGGCTGACGGCCGGGCCGAAACCGAGCGCGCCCGGCCCGGTGTCCTGCCACCCCCGAGCGGTGGCTGGACACCGGGCTTTCACACGGGCCTCGGTCGTGCCCTGTCCGCGCTACCCGGGTTTCAGGCCTTGCGCGCGCTGGTGGCGCGTGTGGTGGCCGTGGCCGTCTTCGCCGTGACCGCCTTCTTGGTGGCGGTCGAGTTCGCCACCACCTTCTTCGCCGCCGCCTTCTTGGCCGTGGACGTCTGGGCCGTGGCGCCCTTCCTGGTGGCGGTCGAGTTCGCCGCCACCACCTTCTTCGCCGCCGCCTTCCGGCCCGCCCCGGACTTGCGCGACTGCGGCGGCACCGCGTCGCTGACCCGCTCCGCGCCCAGGATGTCGCGCAGGAACTTGCCGGTGTGGCTCGCCGGGACGCTCGCGACCTGCTCGGGGGTGCCCTCGGCGATCACGAGACCTCCGCCGCTGCCGCCCTCGGGACCCATGTCGACAACCCAGTCCGCGGTCTTGATCACATCCAGGTTGTGCTCGATGACGATCACCGTGTTGCCCTTGTCCACCAGCCCGGACAGCACCTTGATCAGCTTGGAGATGTCCTCGAAGTGCAGACCCGTGGTCGGCTCGTCGAGGACGTAGACGGTGCGGCCCGTGGATCGCTTCTGGAGCTCGCTCGCGAGCTTCACCCGCTGCGCCTCGCCACCCGACAGCGTCGGCGCGGACTGCCCGAGCCGGACATATCCGAGGCCCACCTCGTTCAGCGTCCTCAGATGGCGGGCGATCGTCGGCACCGCCTCGAAGAAGTCCAGCGCCTCCTCGATCGGCATGTCCAGCACCTCGGCGATGGACTTGCCCTTGTAGTGGACCTCCAGGGTCTCCCGGTTGTAGCGGGCGCCGTGGCAGACCTCGCACGGGACGTAGACGTCCGGGAGGAAGTTCATCTCGATCTTGATCGTGCCGTCACCGGAGCAGTTCTCACAGCGACCGCCCTTGACGTTGAAGGAGAAGCGGCCCGGCAGATAACCGCGCACCTTCGCCTCCATGGTCTCCGCGAACAGCTTGCGGACGTGGTCGAACACCCCGGTGTACGTGGCGGGGTTGGACCGCGGCGTACGCCCGATGGGCGACTGGTCGACATGCACGACCTTGTCGACCAGATCGTCGCCGTCCACCCGGGTGTGCCGCCCGGGCACCGACTTGGCGCCGTTGAGCTCACGGGCCAGGTGCGTGTACAGGATGTCGTTGACCAGCGTGGACTTGCCGGATCCGGAGACACCGGTGACGGCGGTGAGCACCCCGAGCGGGAAGGACACGTCGATGTCCCGCAGGTTGTTCTCACGGGCGCCGTGCACGGTGAGATGCCTGGCCGGATCCACCGGCCGCCGGATGTCCGGGGTCGCGATGGACCTCTTGCCGGACAGATACTGCCCGGTCATCGACTCCTTGTTGGTCAGCAGCTGCTTCAGCGGTCCGGAGTGGACCACCTTGCCACCATGCTCACCGGCGCCCGGACCGATGTCGACCACCCAGTCGGCCACCTTGATGGTGTCCTCGTCGTGCTCGACCACGATCAGGGTGTTGCCCATGTCCCGGAGGCGGACGAGGGTCTCGATGAGCCGGTGGTTGTCACGCTGGTGCAGTCCGATGGAGGGCTCGTCCAGCACGTACAGCACGCCCACGAGCCCGGAGCCGATCTGGGTGGCGAGCCGGATACGCTGCGCCTCGCCGCCGGACAGGGTGCCCGCCGCGCGGTTCAGCGAGAGGTAGTCGAGGCCGACGTCGACCAGGAAGCGCAGCCGTTCGTTGACCTCCTTGAGCACCCGCTCCGCGATCTTCTTGTCACGGGCGTTCAGGGTGAGCCTGCCGAGGAAGTCGGCACACTCGCTGATCGACATGGCGGAGACCTCGGCGATGGACTTCTCCATCACCGTGACCGCGAGCACGATCGGCTTGAGGCGGGTGCCTTCGCAGGTCGGGCAGGGCACCTCGCGCATATAGCCCTCGAAGCGCTCACGGCTGGAGTCGCTCTCGGCCTCGCTGTGGCGCCGCTTGACGAAGGAGACTGCGCCCTCGAACGCGGGGGTGGTGTAGGAGCGCTCGCGCCCGTAGCGGTTGCGGTAGCGCACCTCGACCTGGGTCTTGTGCCCGTACAGCAGGGCCTTCCTGGCGCGCTGCGGCAGCCCTGCCCAGGGGATGTCGGTGCGGAAGCCGAGTCCTTCGGCGAGCCCGCCGATCAGGCGCCCGAAGTACTCCTTGGTGTGGCCGTGGGACCAGGGGTGGATGGCGCCCTCGTCCAGTGAGCGCTCCTCGTCCGGGATGATCAGCTCGGGGTCGACCTCCATGCGCGTACCGATGCCGGTGCAGTCGGGGCAGGCGCCGAAGGGCGAGTTGAAGGAGAACGAACGCGGTTCGAGCTCTTCGAAGGAGAGGTCGTCGTACGGGCAGTACAGGTGCTCCGAGTACATCCGCTCCCGCTCGGGGTCGTCCTCGGGGAGGTCCACGAAGTCCAGTACGACCATGCCGCCGGAGAGGCCGAGGGCGGTCTCGACGGAGTCGGTGAGCCGGCGCTTGGCGCTGTCCTTGACGGTGAGGCGGTCCACCACCACCTCGATGGTGTGCTTTTCCTGCTTCTTGAGCGTGGGCGGCTCCGAGAGCTGGATCGTCTGCCCGTCCACCCTCGCCCGGGCGTAACCCTTGGTCTGGAGGTCGGCGAAGAGGTCCACGAACTCGCCCTTGCGCTCACGCACCAGCGGCGACAGCACCTGGAAGCGGCTGCCCTCCGGCAGCTCCAGCACCCTGTCCACGATGGCCTGCGGCGACTGGCGCGAGATGGGGCGGCGGCACTCGGGGCAGTGCGGCTTGCCGATCCGGGCGAAGAGCAGCCGGAGGTAGTCGTAGACCTCGGTGATGGTGCCCACGGTGGAGCGCGGGTTGCGCGAGGTGGACTTCTGGTCGATCGAGACGGCCGGGGAAAGGCCCTCGATGAAGTCGACGTCCGGCTTGTCCATCTGGCCGAGGAACTGCCGGGCGTACGAGGACAGCGACTCGACGTAGCGGCGCTGTCCCTCGGCGAAGATCGTGTCGAACGCGAGCGACGACTTGCCCGACCCCGAGAGCCCGGTGAAGACGATGAGTGAGTCACGCGGGAGGTCGAGCGAGACGTTCTTGAGATTGTGCTCGCGAGCGCCACGGACGATGAGACGGTCGGCCACGCCGGGTCCGCACCTTTCTGGAGAGAGGTCGGGGGATATGAGCGGGGGGGCACGACCCCCGTCCCGGACTGCTCCAGGCTAGGGGGGCCACGAGGTCGATGACTGCCTGACGGATGAATGCCTGACTACCAAGGATGCCTCGACCGAGCCTATAGCACGCGCATTCGATTTTCGGTGGTGTGCTGTGAGCTTCACCCGAACGTGTGGCCGGGCTATCGTCGGACCCATGATCGATCCCGTGCGCGACCTGGCCTCTGTACACGAAGCGACCGAGCGGCTCCTCAATGCAGCCGCGCGACTGGACAACGCGGCCGTAGCCGAGCCGTCACGGCTTCCCGGCTGGAGCCGAGGCCATGTCCTGGCCCATATCGCCCGCAACGCCGACGCCATCGTCAACGTCCTCGAAGGCCGCCCCATGTACGCGAGCGCCGAGGCCCGGGAGGCCGACATCGAGCGGGACGCGGCCAGGCCGCTCGGCACCCAGCTCGATGACGTACGCGAGAGCGACGCCCGGTTCCGGTCCGCGGGCGCGGGCCAGGACGCGATGGAGGGCGGCTGGGAGCGCACGGTCGAGCTGCGCAACGGGGTCACGGACACGGCCTCCCGTGTGCCCTTCCGGCGCCTGATCGAGGTGGAGCTGCACCATGTCGACCTCGGCATCGGATACGAGCTGGAGGACCTCCCCGGCAGCTTCACCGAGCGCGAGATCCAGTTCCTCACCCAGCGCTTCGCCGGGCACAAGGACGTCCCGCCCACCACGGTCGTCGCGGACGACGGCCGGACCTGGGGCACGGGCGGTGGGGCCGACGGCGCGCCGGTCACCGTCACGGGACCCGCGGCCGATCTCCTCGGCTGGCTGGCCGGCCGCCGCGACGGCGCGGCCCTCAAGGCTTCCGGCGGCGTGATTCCGGCACTGCCGCCGCTCTGATCCCGCCCAGCCGTGGTCCGGGCGGCGCTTCGGGCGCGCTCCGGTCGCGGTGGTGATCATGCTGCCGTCGCGGTGATCGGCTGAGTACGCTGGCTCCATGACTTACAGCGGAGCGGTGAAGGTCGGCGGCCCGGCGGATGTCCATGAGCTCAGCGAGCTGATGATCTCCAAGGTGGCGGTCGGCCCGATGGACAACAACGCGTATCTGCTGCGCTGCCGGGCGACCGGCGAGCAGCTGCTGATCGACGCGGCGAACGAACCCCAGACCCTGCTCTCGCTGATCGGTGACGACGGCATCGCGTCCGTCGTCACCACCCATCAGCACGGTGACCACTGGCAGGCACTCAGGGAGGTGGTCGACGCGACCGGGGCCCGGACCTACGCGGGCCGTGACGACGCGGCGGGCATCCCGGTGGCCACGGACGTGCCCGTGGACGACGGCGACGTCATCAGGGTGGGCCGGGTCGAGCTGACCGCCCGCCACCTCGTCGGCCACACCCCGGGGTCGATCGCCTTGGTCTACGACGACCCGCACGGCCACCCGCACGTGTTCACCGGTGACTGCCTGTTCCCGGGCGGCGTGGGGAACACCCACGACGACCCCAAGGCGTTCGCCAGCCTCATCGAGGACGTGGAGACCAAGATCTTCGGCCGGCTTCCCGACGAGACCTGGGTCTACCCGGGGCACGGCGGCGACACCACCCTGGGCGCCGAGCGTCCGCATCTGCCGGAGTGGCGCGAACGCGGCTGGTGAGCACGTCCGTCCGGCCAGGACGATCCGGGGGGCGCACACGCTTGTGCGCCCCCCGTTCCGTCTCCCCGTAACCCGGGGCGATCGGGCGTAGTTGGCGCGGCGTGCACAAGAACCGCAATTCACCGCCCTCGCCGCCCTCGCCCCCCTCGCCTGGGTCTTCTCCTTCGATGGCCCGTCTGGCCGCGGCCTCCCTCGCCGGGACGGCCGTGGAGTTCTACGACTTCTTCGTCTACGGCACGGCCGCGGCCCTGGTGCTCGGGCCGCTGTTCTTTCCCACCTTCTCCCCGCTCGCCGGGACCCTGGCCGCTTTCGGCACCTTCGCCGTCGGATTCCTGTCCCGCCCGCTCGGTTCCGTCCTCTTCGGCCATATCGGTGATCGATACGGGCGGCGGCCGGTGATGTTCGGGTCGCTGCTGCTGACCGGCGCGGCCACGGTGCTGGTCGGCTGCGTGCCCTCGTACGCCACCCTCGGCGCAGCCGCTCCCGCACTGCTCCTGGTCCTGCGCTTCCTCCAGGGACTCGGGCTCGGCGGGGAGTGGGGCGGTGCCGTACTCCTGACCGCCGAGCACGCGCCCGCGGCGCGCCGCGGGCTGTGGGCGAGCTTCCCCCAGATCGGGCCCGCCGTGGGGTTCCTGCTCGCGAACGGGGTGATGCTGGCGCTCTCCGCGGGGCTGAGCGGCGCCCAGTTCCAGAGCTGGGGCTGGCGGGTGCCGTTCTGGGCGGCGGGGCTGCTCGCGGCCGGTGGACTGCTGCTGCGCCGCTCGCTGGTGGAGACCCCGCAGTTCAGGAAGATCACCGAACCCGCTCGGCTGCCGCTGGCCGAGGTGCTGCGCGGGCACTGGCGGCTGGTGCTGCTGACCGCGGGAGCGCTGGCGGTGGGTTACGCGGTCTTCTACACCGTTTCGACCTGGGCGCTGGCCTACGGGACCGAGCGACTCGGTGTGAGTCGCACCGCCATGCTGGGGTCGATCATGGCGGCGGTAGCCATCAAGGGGGCGGCCACCCCGTTCGCGGCGATGCTCGGTGACCGGTACGGGCGGCGGCCGCTGTGCCTCATCGGCTGCGCGGTCATCGCGCTCTGGATGTTTCCGATGGTGGCGTTGCTGCAAACGGGGCGGCCCGTGTCGATGTTCCTCGGCTTCCTTGTCGCCCTGCTGGCTTTCATCACCATCTTCGCCGTGATCGCGGCGTATCTGCCGGAGCTCTACGAGCCGAGGGTGCGGTGCACCGGCGCGGCCGTGGGTTACAACCTCGCGGGGGTACTGGGCGGGGCGCTCACGCCGATCGCGGCCACCGCGATGTCAGGCGGGAGCGGCCCGCCCTGGGGAGTCGCCGCCTATCTGACCGGGATCGCGCTGCTCAGCCTGCTGTGCTTCGCCATGCTGCCTGAGACCCTGCCCGCCCGGCGGCCGGAGCAGGGCCTCGCGGGCCCCGTAGGGGAGGCCGCCGCCGAGGAAGAGGGCGCGACAGCCTGAGCGCGGGGGCGGCCACGCCGTAAGCCGCACGAGCCGGGGCCCGCACCACAGAGAGGTGCGGGCCCCGGAGCGTACGTCAGCGGACGGTCAGGCGCCCACGCTGTCCTTCTCGGTCTGGTCGTCGTCCGATACCGGCTTCGCACCGGCGTCGGCGGCGGCCTCGCGCTTCTCCTGCCTGCTGGTGGCGATGAGGCTGGTGATGGTGGTGATCACCAGGACGGCGCAGATGAACGTCAGCGAGAACGGGATCGAGATCTCGGGGACATGCACCCCCGACTCGTGCAGGGCGTGCAGTACGAGCTTCACACCGATGAACCCGAGGATCACCGAGAGGCCGTAGCTCAGGTGGACCAGCTTCTTGAGAAGCCCGCCGATCAGGAAGTACAGCTGGCGCAGACCCATCAGGGCGAAGGCGTTGGCCGTGAAGACGATGTACGGGTCCTGGGTCAGGCCGAAGATGGCCGGGATGGAGTCCAGGGCGAACAGCACATCGGTGGTGCCGATGGCCAGCATGACCACCATCAGCGGGGTCAGCACACGCTTGCCGTTGACACGGATGAACAGCTTGGTGCCGTAGTAGCGGTCCGCGACACCGAACTTCTTCTCGATGGACTTGAGCAGGCGGTTCTCCTCGAACTCGTCCTCCTCCTCGTCCTTGCGCGCCTCCTGGATGAGCTTCCAGGCGGTGTAGATCAGGAACGCGCCGAAGATGTAGAACACCCACGAGAAGCTGGCGATGATCGCGGCGCCCGCGGCGATGAATATGGCCCTGAGGACCAGGGCGATCAGCACACCGACGAGCAGCACGCGCTGCTGGAGGTGGGACGGCACCGCGAACTTGGCCATGATCAGGACGAACACGAACAGGTTGTCGACGCTGAGCGACTTCTCCGTGATGAATCCGGCGAAGAACTCACCCGACGCCTGACTCTCCCCGGCCAGCAGCAGGCCGAGACCGAAGAGAACGGCCAGGACGATCCAGACCACGGTCCAGATCCCGGCTTCCTTGATCGACACATCGTGGGGCTTGCGCCCGATGAAGAAGTCGACCGCGATCAGGGCACACAGACCAAGGATGGTCAGCGCCCACATACCTATCGAAACGTCCACTGCGCCTCCGGCGTCGTACCGCTACTGATCAGCGTCGTCGCTGCCGGAGGTCTCTTCCACCCGGGCGCACGCTGTCGCTCACGGGCCGGCGCCCCGGGACCGGCTCTGTCTGTCGGTCCGTACTGACGGGCACACCGCACGTGGGAGTACTCCCCTCCGCGCAAAGAACAGTACAGGAAAGACCAAAGGAAGGTAAAGCGAAAGGTAATGTAAACGCCAAGTGGGCAGGTGGGATGGGGCAGCCGAGATCCGCCCCGCCATCGCGCCGTTCAGAGCGCGGGCCGCCTCATGGCCTTGTCAGCGCCTCCGGGCTCGTCTGGCCTCGGCCACTTCGGCCAGCACCTGGTGGAGCACCCGGCTTCCCGGTGGGACCGCCGGCGGCTCATACGTCCAGCAGTGCTGGACCCAGGGGTCGGCGAGATGGGAGTCCGGGACCGGGGTGATCCTCAGCAGTGAGCGCCACAGGGGGTCGAGCACCGGGCCGTAGGCGCTCGCATCCTCCTGGTCGGCCACCATCAGCAGATGCACGCCCACCGCGGGGCCCTCGTCGGCGAGATAGCGCAACTGGGTGACGGCGCGGTCGTCGAAGCCGTGCGGGAAGTCGTTGACGATCAGCAGCTGCTCGGCGGTGTCGAGATCGGGGGGCAGCGCGTCAGCCGCCCCGGCGCGTACCGCCATCTGGACGAGATCGACCCGCTGGGTGAGCTTGGCGAGCACCGCCGAGACACCCTGGGCTCCGGACGCGGGCGGCTCGTCCAGCACCCCCGCGTGCACCAGTGGGGCCAGCGAGCGCGCCCCCGAACCGGCGGGATCGATCACATGGACCGTGAACTCACCGGCCGGATAGACGGCGAGCAGCCGGGCCGTGTGGGCGACGGCCGTGTCCATGGCGAGTCCCCGGATCTGTGCCTCGTCCATCGGGGAGGCGGCGTCGGAGCTCCGGCGACCGCTGTCGACCCAGAGGCCCCGTTCGAGCGGCAGCCGTACCAACATGGGAATGCGCAGCTCCGGGCGCTCGGGAAGGTGAAGATCCCCGAGGCGCAGGGCCATCGGGATCTCCGTCGGCACACGGTAGGCCTGCCAGACCGGCTGATCCCAGCGGGCGAAGGCGGGCGGCAAGGCGGGCTCGACGACCTCGGACTCGGCGGTCAGCTGGCCGAGGTCGCGGTCGAGGGCCTCGCGGGCACGTCCGGTCAGCTCCTCGAAGCGGGCGCGGGCGGCCGGCGCCGCGTCCCCGGAGCCGGTCAGCCGGACACGCGGGTCGGAGAGCGCCTGGTCGAGCTCCTGATCGCGGCGGGTCTCGGCGAAGTCGACCGCGCTCCGGTAGGCGGCGGTGGCCCGGGCCAGGTCTTCGAACATGCCCCAGACCTGGTTGTAGAGCCGCTCTTCCATGGTCCAGCCGGTGGCGTCACCGGCTACCGGCGGCGCCGGAAGGCCCGGCTCCGCGGGAGGCGCGGCCGGAGGCGGCGGCGGTGCGGCGGACCGCCTGCGGGGGTGCGTGTAGTCGATGGGGCCACCCGGCGTCGCGGTCGGCTCCGGCCCTCCCGGCTGGGGGATGCCCTGAGTGCTGTGGGGGTGCGTGTCCGCGGGTTCCGGGGCGACCTGGTCCGGCGCGGGTACGGCGCGGACAGGGTCAGGGAGGGTGTAGTCACCCGACGCGCCCGAGGCGGCCGCCGGTGCGCTGCTGCGCACCTCCGTGGCACGGGGCGGGGGTGTGCCGACCGTGCGGGCCATCCCAGGGGCCACGGCCTCCTGGATGGCGGCGGCGAGCTGCCCGGGGAGTTCGATTCCCTGGTCGGCGAGCAGCTCGGTGAGGCCGCCCGCGTAGCCCTGGCCGACGGCGCGTACCTTCCAGGCACCCTGACGCCGGTAGAACTCCAGGGCGACGACGGCGGACTCGGTGTCCAGCCCCGTGGCGGTGAAGCTGACGATGTCGCCGCCGTCCTGGCCGGTGACGGCGAGGAAGGGAGCCGCGACGGCTCCGAAGCCGACTGGGGCGCCGGGCGCGATCGGCAGTGCGAGCAGCAGCGACACCCGGTGCGCACCGGACGGCACGGCGGCCAGGTCGACAGCGATCCGGTGATCCGCAGTGGCCTGCCGGGACACTTCCACTCCAGGGCAGGCAGGCTGGGCGGGGTGCGCGGTCCATTCGGGGCCCGGCACCCGGCCGTGCTCGTCGGCCAGGGTCGCACCGGCCACGACGGGCTTCCCGGCCGACACCCGGATCTCCAGTCTGGTGTGGGGCAGCGGATGGTTCTGCCCGCGGACCAGCTCGGCCGTCATCTGCTCTGTCCCCTCGGTGCTGAGCTCTCGTCGGTGAACCCGCGGTGGTGAATCCGCGGTGCGCGTTGCCCATGCCGTGGCTCCCGGAGGGCGATGCCCTCCGGGAGCCACGGCATGGCCGTGTCCGGGCGGCGGTGCCTACAGGTGCGGGACGATCGCCGGCATCAGGTCCTGGAAGGTGCGCCCGTTGGCGGGTTCGCCGACGGCGGTCATCTGCCAGCCGGAGCCGACGCGGTGCACCTTGGCCATGATCTGGGCGGTGTACTGACCGCCACCGGTGAGCGTGTAGCGCGCCAGCTCCTGGCCGTTGGTCTCGTCCACGATCCGGCAGAAGGCGTTCTGCACCTCGGCGAAGGTCTGGCCGGTGAACGAGTTCACCGTGAAGACGATCTGGTCGATATGGACCGGCACCCGCTGGAGGTCGACCAGGATGGACTCGTCGTCTCCGCCCTGTCCGGCGCCGCCGACCAGATTGTCACCGGTGTGCCGGACGGAGCCGTCGTCGCTGACGAGGTGGCGGAAGAACACCACGTCCACGGGCTTGGTGTCGGCGAAGAGGACGGCCGAGGCGTCGAGGTCGACCTCCCTGGTGCGGGAGCCGAACAGTCCGCGCCGGGGAGCCGCCTGCCAGCCCAGGCCCATCCGCACCGCGGTCAGCGTGCCACCGTCGGACTTCTGAAGGCTGATGCCCTGCCCCTTGGACAAGTTGACGCTCACGCGCTGTCCCCCCTCTCTCTCCGGTCTGACCGGGATAGCCACCGCAGCCGCCCTCCCCGGGGCGGCCACGTCGGAAACACTACGCATCCCCGCGGGCTCGCGGCCCGCGAGTCGGCCTTTTTGTGTCGGTCTTGCAACAGTGGCCGACTCAGGCCAGCCCCGCCTCCCTCATCTGCCGCAGCTCCTTCTTGAGTTCGCTGACCTCGTCCCGCAGCCGCGCGGCCACCTCGAACTGGAGCTCCGCCGCCGCTGCCCGCATGCGGTCGGTCATCTCCTCGATGATCCCGGCCAGTTCGGCGGCCGGGCGGTCACTGGTGATCTCGCCCTTCCTGGGGCCCCCGGCCTTGGCCCCCTTGCCGCCCTTCGCCGTCTTGCCGGCCGGGGCCGCGTGCGCCGCCAGCGAGGGCACCGGCGTCCTCGCCGCCTTGCCGTCCTTGCCCTGGCGGTAGCCGGTGCCGAGGAGTTGCTCGGTGTCGACCTCCTCGCGGGCGATGGTCGCCACGATGTCGTTGATCTTCTTGCGCAGAGGCTGGGGATCGATGCCGTTCGCCTTGTTGTAGGCGATCTGCTTCTCCCGGCGGCGATTGGTCTCCTCGATGGCCTTCTCCATCGCCGGGGTGATCTTGTCGGCGTACATATGGACCTGTCCGGAGACATTGCGCGCCGCGCGGCCGATGGTCTGGATGAGGGAGGTGCCGGAGCGCAGGAAGCCCTCCTTGTCCGCGTCGAGGATCGCCACCAGGGACACCTCGGGGAGGTCGAGGCCCTCACGGAGCAGGTTGATGCCGACCAGCACGTCGTACTCACCGGCCCGCAGCTCGCGCAGCAGCTCGATCCGGCGCAGGGTGTCGACGTCGCTGTGCAGATAGCGCACCTGGATGTCCAGCTCCAGGAAGTAGTCGGTGAGGTCCTCGGCCATCTTCTTGGTGAGGGTGGTCACCAGGACGCGCTCGTCCTTCTCGGTGCGCTTGCGGATCTCGTGCACCAGGTCGTCGATCTGGCCATCGGTGGGCTTGACGACCACCTCGGGGTCGACCAGTCCGGTGGGGCGGATGATCTGTTCGACGAAGCCGTCGGAGCGGGACAGCTCGTAGGTGCCCGGGGTCGCGGAGAGATAGACCGTCTGCCCGATCCGCTTCTGGAACTCCTCCCACTTCAGGGGCCGGTTGTCCAGGGCCGACGGCAGGCGGAATCCGTGGTCGACCAGGGTCCGCTTACGGGAGGCGTCGCCCTCGTACATGGCGCCGATCTGCGGGACCGTCACATGTGACTCGTCGATGACCAGCAGGAAGTCCTCGGGGAAGTAGTCGAGGAGTGTGTTGGGCGGGGTGCCGGGTGCGCGGTCGTCGAAGTGCATCGAGTAGTTCTCCACGCCGGAGCAGCTGCCGATCTGGCGCAGCATCTCGATGTCGTAGGTGGTGCGCATCCGCAGCCGCTGCGACTCCAGCAGCTTGCCCTGCTTGTCCAGCTCGGCGAGGCGCTCTTCGAGCTCGCGCTCGATGCCGTTGACCGCCTTCTCCATGCGCTCGGGTCCGGCGACGTAGTGGCTGGCGGGGAAGACGTACAGCTCCTGGTCGTCGCTGATCACCTCGCCCGTGAGCGGATGCAGTGTGGACAGCGCCTCGATCTCGTCGCCGAACATCTCGATACGGACGGCCAGCTCCTCGTAGACCGGGAAGATCTCGATGGTGTCGCCGCGGACCCGGAAGGTGCCCCGGGTGAACGCCAGGTCGTTGCGCGTGTACTGGATGTCCACGAAGCGGCGCAGCAGCTGGTCGCGGTCGATCTCCGCGCCGACCTTCAGCGGCACCATGCGGTCCACGTACTCCTGCGGGGTACCGAGGCCGTAGATGCACGAGACCGAGGCGACCACGACCACGTCCCTGCGGGTCAGCAGCGAGTTCGTCGCGGAGTGGCGCAGCCGCTCCACCTCCTCGTTGATCGAGGAGTCCTTCTCGATGTACGTGTCCGACTGGGGGACGTAGGCCTCTGGCTGGTAGTAGTCGTAGTACGAGACGAAGTACTCCACCGCGTTGTTCGGCAGGAGCTCGCGGAACTCATTGGCCAGCTGGGCGGCCAGCGTCTTGTTCGGTGCCATCACCAGCGTGGGGCGCTGGAGCTTCTCGATCATCCAGGCCGTGGTGGCGGACTTGCCCGTGCCGGTCGCACCGAGCAGGACGACGTCCTTCTCACCTGCTCGGACGCGCTTCTCCAGCTCGGCGATGGCCGTCGGCTGGTCGCCGCTGGGCTGGTAGGGGCTGACGACCTCGAAGGGCGCCATCGAACGTTCGATCTGGGTAACGGGCCGCATGGAACCACCGTACGGCCCGCCACTGACATTGATGCCGGTAAGCGGGATTCCCGGCATCCTCGGCGGCCCCGGGGCGCCTGCCGGACGAGAGGGCGAGACCGCCCGCCAGTACGAGGAAGAACACGGGCCCGATCAGCAGCGGGGCGATCAGCGCGGACGCCGGGTCGCCGACCGGGTCCGCGGTGACCGGTCCGTGCACATGGACCCGCACCCCCGCCATGCCGGTGTAGTGCATCCCGCTGACGGCGACCCCCATCACCAGCCCGGCGCCCAGGCTCGGCAGCAGGCCCCGCACGGAGACAGCGGCCCAGAGCGCCGCGGTGGCCGCGACGACGGCGATCAGGACGGAGAGGGCGACGGTCCCGGTGTCGTAGGCGAGCCGCCCTTGGAGCCGCATCCCCGCCATGCCCAGGTAGTGCGCGGACGCGATGCCGAGCCCGGTGATCATCCCGGCGGTGACCAGGGCCATGGCCGTCGCACCGCGGTGGCCCACGATGACGGTCCCGATTCCGGTCATGGCGACAGCGACACCCAGACTCGCCCAGGTCGTCGGCCGGTCATAGCCGATCGGGGCCTCCGCGACGGTGAAACCCGTCATCGCGATGAAGTGCATGGTCCAGATCCCGGTGCCGATGGCGGCGGCCCCGAGCATCAGCCAGCGGCTCCGGGACGCTCCCCTCGCTCCGCACGATCTGCTGGTGCGCACCGCGCGGGCGGTGCAGCGCAGTCCCAGTACGCCGCCCGCGCAGGCCATCAGATAGGCGGCCACGGGTGTGAGGAGACCGTGGCTGAAACCATCGACTGTGCCGTGCATCCGTGCTGTGCCCTTCGCTCCATGTGCCGCCGGTGTGCCGCCCGTGTGCCGCTCTCGTGGCACACGTGGCCGCAGGGCTCCCGGTGGAGGAACGCCCGTTACGGGGCGAGAGTAGAGCGATCCGGCCATGAGGCAAACCCGGGGCAGCGCGGAACCGCGGGCTGTGTCAGTGGCTGGTTCTACGGTGGTGGGCATGGAGAGCTTCGAGTGGACCGTGGTGGGTTCCGACATCGGGCCGCTGCTGCTCGCCGCCACCGCCGAGGGGCTGGTAAGCGTCGTGTTCCACGCTGACGCCCCGGTGCGGGACCGGGCAGTCGGGCGGCTGGCCGCCGAGTTGGGTAGCGCGCCGCAGGAGGTGGCCGCGGCGGCGGGACGCGGTGCTGCCCCGACATGGCTCGCCGAGCCCATACGTCAGTTCGCGGAGTACTTCGCTGGGCGGCGCCAGGACTTCGACCTGCGATTGGACTGGTCGCTGACCTCAGGCTTCAACCGCGAGGCTCTGCGCGAGCTGGCTTCCGGGGTGCCGTACGGCTCGGTCGTGGGTTATGGCGAGCTGGCCGCACGGGTGGGCCAGCCGGGGGCCGCGCAGGCGGTCGGCGCGGCCATGGGGTCCAATCCGCTGCCGCTCGTGGTGCCCTGTCATCGTGTGGTGGAGAGCGACGGGGGTCTGGGAGGCTTCGGCGGCGGCAGGGAGACCAAGCGCAAGCTGCTGGCCCTGGAGGGGGTGCTGCCGGAGCCGCTGTTCTGATTTCCAGCGGCTCCGGTTGTCCCAGGTCCCGGCGACACCAGCCGTCCCTGGTCCCGGCGGCTCCGGTTGTGCGCCCTGGACTTGCCTCCGCCCGCCCGGCCGGCGGTTGAAAGGCGATTCCGTCGACGCGGGCGCACCTGGCACACTGCGGCGGTGGCCCCTACTTCCTGTGATGTTGCGATAGTCGGATTCGACGGCACGATCTGCGGACCGGGCGCGGTCGCCCGATGAGCGCCGGGTCGAAGTCCGCGGCCGTGGTCGACGCGGCGGAACTGCCCGCGCTGCGCCGCCGGATCACCCCGGTGCTCATCGCGGGCCAGATACTCGGCGGCCTCGGCGTGGCCACCGGCGTCGCCCTGGCCGCGGTGCTGGCACAGCATGTGAGCGGTTCCGAGGCGCTCGCGGGTCTCGCGTCGACGGCGATGGTGGCCGGTACGGCGGTGCTGTCCGTACCGCTGGCCGCGCTGATGAACGCGCGTGGCCGCCGCCCCGGACTGGTACTGGCCTACGTGATCGGTGCGATCGGGGCGGGTGTCGTGGTCCTGGCGGCGGTGCTCGGGAACTACCCGCTGCTGCTGCTGGGACTGGCGGGCTTCGGCGCCGCCTCGTCGGCCAACCTCCAGTCGCGGTTCGCCGCGGCGGACCTGGCGGAGCCGGAGCGGCGGGCGCGAGCCATCTCCTTCGTGGTGTGGGCCACCACGATCGGAGCGGTGCTCGGGCCCAACATCGCCGCACCCGCGGGACGCAGTGCGGCACGGCTCGGGATCCCCGAGACGGCGGGACCGTTCTTGTGGGCGGGCGGGGTGTTCCTGGTCTCGGCAGTCGTCATCGCCCTGCTGCTGCGCCCCGATCCCCTGCTGACGGCCCGGGCACTGGCCCCGGCCGGCGAGGACACCAAGGAAGGGCGCTCGCTGCGGGCGGGCGTGCGTGCGGTCCGGGCCTCGCCACCGGCCCAGTTGGCTTTCACCACCATCGCGGTGGCCCATACCGCGATGGTGTCGATCATGTCGATGACACCCGTGGCCCTGAGCCATCACGGGGCGGGAATCGAGCTGATAGGACTGGTGATCAGCGGCCATATCGCAGGCATGTACGCGTTCTCACCGGTGATGGGCTGGCTTGCCGACCGGCTCGGCCGGCTCTCGGTGATCGGCCTGGCGGTGGGGCTGCTCGCCTGCGCGGCGCTGCTGGCCGGCACCGCCGGGGCGAGCCATGGCCGTACCGCCGCGGGCCTGTTCCTGCTCGGTCTCGGCTGGTCCGCCGGACTGGTCTCGGGCTCGGCCCTGCTCACCGACTCGGTGCCAGGACCGGCCCGGGCAGCCGTGCAGGGTCTTTCCGACCTGACCATGAGCGCGGCGGCGGGCATCGGCGGTATAGCGGCCGGCCTGATCGTGTCACGCGCGAGCTACGGCTGGCTGAACATGGTCGGAGCCTGCCTGCTGCTGCCGCTGGCCGCCCTCGCCGTGTATCGCGCACTCAGCCGGGCGCGCGGCGGCGAGGACGCGACGGCGTCGGCGGGCGGCCCAGCCGTCCGCAAGGACACCCCCGCTGTCGTCCCGGACCCGGCGGGTTCCGCGACCGCCGCCGACTGAGCCCGGCTCACAGGCTGATGTGGTAGGCCTTCCGCAGCGTTTCGTGGACCGTCCAGGTCGTCCTGTCGCCCTCGCGCAGCACACACGCGTCGCCGGGGCCGAGTTCAAGGGTGACCCCGCCCTCCACCTCCACGGTGGCACGACCGCTCACGACGACGAACAGCTCATTGGCCTCGGTGTCCGTGACCACACCGGGCGTGATCTGCCAGATGCCCCGCAACTGCTTGCCGTCTTCCGACTCCCACAGGACCCTTCCGGTCACCACGGGCTCGCCGGAGACGATCTGGTCGGGGTCGAGCGGTTCCACCTCCAGCTCGATGTCCGGAATGTGCACGACAAAAGAAGGGGAATCCGGGCCGGCGGTGGTGCCATCAAAGGTCGTCATGGCGCGTCACCTTAGCGGGGCCGTCCGGGCACCGCGCGGGCAGGCACGGCCCGATGGCGCGACGAGGGAATTCCCTGCCCGCGGAAACGTTTGCGCGGTGGGGTGGGGTGCCAGGGATGGATCATGTCCGAGACCACGCTGCTGCTGTCGCCAGAGGTACGGGAGGCGCTCGACGCCCACCGTCCCGTCGTCGCCCTCGAGTCCACGATCATCGCGCACGGCCTGCCCCGCCCGCGCAATCTGGCCGTCGCGGAGGAGCTTGAGTCCCTCGTCAGGGACCACGGGGCGGTACCGGCGACGATCGCCGTACTGGACGGTCACCCCCATGTCGGCCTCGCCAAGGCGCAGTTGGAGCGGATCGCCCAGGACCCCGACGTGCGCAAGCTCGGCCATCGCGACCTCGCGCCCGCCCTCGCCACCGGGGCGAGCGGGGCGACGACCGTGTCCGCCACGGCGTTTCTCGCCGCCCGTGCCGGGATCAGGGTCTTCGCGACGGGCGGACTCGGCGGAGTCCACCGGGAGTGGGTCGACTCCCAGGACGAGTCGGCCGATCTGCGGCTGCTGGCGCGGACCCGGATCGCCGTCGTCTGCGCCGGGGTGAAGTCGATCCTGGACGTCCCCGCGACCCTGCAACGCCTGGAGACCCTGGGCGTCGGTGTCCTGGGCTACGGCACCGGCGACTTCCCCGGTTTCTACCTGTCCTCCTCGGGCGAGCCGGTCGACTGGACGGTGCGTACGCCCGAAGAGGTCGCCCGGGTGATCCGCGCCCAGGACGCGCTCGGCGGCCCCGATACGGCACTGGTCGTGGCCCAGCCGGTCCCGGAGGACCAGCAGCTCGACCCCGGACTGCACGACCGGGTGCTGTCGGAAGCGCTGGAGGCCTGCCGGGAGCGCGGTATCACCGGCCAGGGGGTGACCCCCTTCCTACTGGAGCATCTGACGCGCGCCACGGCGGGCGCCTCGCTGGAGGCGAACCTCGCGGCAGTGCGCGGAAACGTGCGACTCGCCGCGCGGATCGCGGCGGCACTGTGACCGCCCCCGCCGACCCTGCCGCAACCAGCGTCGGCACCGGAGGCGGCGCCCTGCTGGTGGTCGGTGATGTGGCGACCGATGTCGTGGCGCGGCACGGTACGAGGCTCGCCCATGGCACCGACACCGCCGCGGAGGTACGCACCCTCCCGGGCGGCGCTGGGGCCAACGCGGCCTGCTGGGCCGCGTACGCGGGCTGCGCCGACGTCCGGCTGCTCGGCAGGGTCGGCGGGGAGAGCGCCGACTGGCACGCGGCGCTGCTGCGTGGGGCCGGGGTGCGTCCGCTCCTGGTGTCCGACCCCGACGTACAGACCGCAACCGTCGTCGCGCTGGTGGACGCCCACGCCGAACGCACCTTTCTCACCGACAGCGGGGCGGCCCTGCGGATCTCACCGGCCGACTGGTCGCCCGGCTTGCTCGACGGCGTCTCCCGCCTTCATCTGTCCGGCTATCTCCTCTTCGCCGACCCGAGCCGTGAACTCGCCGCCGCGGCCATCGCCGACGCACACGCCCGGGGCATCCCCGTGAGCGTGGACCCCGCGTCGGCGGGCTTCATCGGGGCACTGGGCGCGGAGCAGTTCCTCCAGGCGGCATCGGACGCCGATGTGCTGCTGCCCAACGCCGACGAGGCACGGCTGCTGACCGGCGTCGCCGACGCCGCCGACGCCGCGGCCTTACTGAGCCGCCGCATCCCGCTCGCCGTCGTCACACTCGGCGCCGAAGGCGCGCTGGTGGCGGAATCGGGCACGGTGACGGCACGGGTACCTCCGGTCCCGGCCAAGGCGGTCGACTCGACGGGAGCGGGCGATGCCTTCAACGGCGCCTTCCTCGCCGCTCTCCTGTCCGGCGCGGACCCGGCGGTCGCCGCGAGGGAGGGATGCCGCGCGGGAGCCCTCGCGGTCACATTGGACGGGGGGCGACCACCCACGGGATGAGGAACCGACCGCGGCAGCGTCCGCGGCCTTCGTCGGGCGCCGGTCGTCACGGGCGCGCGCCGTACGCGCAGACGGCCCGCACAGGGGTATTCGGATGGCGAGGCCGGCAGCGTCCTCCTGGCTGTCCGGTGGCGAGCTGATCCAGCGGCGCAGGGCGGGATCCCGGAGCGCCTCGACCAGCGCGGCTGCGTCCCGCGGCTGCCATTGGGCGAAGAACAAGCGGAGGAGCGCTTGGTGTTGCGGCCACTTCGGGTATCAGCGGAGCGTTCACCGGTCGATCGCCGACCACGAAAGGCGGGGGTTCGGTCTGCATCTGGCGGAGCGGGACGCTCAGGGTGCTTCACCGGATCCCCAGGGATCGTTCCAGGCCGGATGCCTCGGGTCGTCGGCGCGGACGACGACCTCGGCGGAGTCGGCCGGGGCCACTTCGTGCTCGTAACGCCCGAAAGCAGGCAGCGTCCAGTGCTCGGCCTCGTCCGTTCGGCGGCGCAGCGCACCCGGCGAGAGCCGCAGATGGACGGTGAGATCGAACGGGAACCAGTGCCCGAGCAGCAGCGGTCCGTGCAGCACCAGCACTCCTCCGGGAGGGAGTTCGCGTGGAGCGCTGCGGGTGGCACGGTCGGTGTCCGGGTCCCGGAGGTCGGGCAGCACCCGTCCCGAGCCGCCCGGCTCCAGTGGTCCGAAGACCTCGCGCCAGAGCGCCCCGGTGTCGAACCAGCCCGCGTAGTACGAGTCGGGGTCCTCGCGGCCGTGCTCGTAACGCAGCGACGCCGGCCGCAGGAAACCGGTGGCCGCGACCACCTGGACCGAACGCCCGCGCAGTCTCAGTGCTTCCGCGAGCCCGGAGGCGGCGGTGCCCGTGCCGGTGGCGGGCGCGCCGTCCACGGCCACCCGGAGCCAAGGGCCGCCGTCCGCGGCCGTGGTCCGCGTGATCCGGTCGGCGACGGCTTCAATGAGACGTTCCCAGGAGATCGGTTCCAGTCGCACGGCTCCATGATGCCGGGGCGGTGACCGGGCGAGCGGCGCGGCCCCGGCGGCCTGATGCCGTATGGCAGGGCGTACGGCATCAGGCCGTGGACCGCTTCACGTTGACACGCCCGTCCCGCACCGCGTCCGCCACGCTCAGCAGTCCCCGGCAGATCTCCAGGCAGGTCCCGACGTCGAGTTCCAGGCGCGCCGCGGCTGTGCCTTCCGGCGCCGCCCCCTCCCCGTACACGGGCTCCCCCGCGTCCGCACCGACCCGGACGTGGAACTCACCTTCGTCCAACCGGACTTCCACGACCCCCCGCCAGTCTTCCCGTTCAAGACTCCGCCGCAGCGGCAGGGCGAGCCAGTGGGCCCGCACCGCGTCCGTGGGCCGGGGGTCGGTCAGCTCGGGAGCTCCCCACCCGGCCAGGGCGGTGAGCACGGGCAGCAGCCCATGTCCACGAGGGGTCAGTTCGTAGACATACGCCGAGACAGGCGCCGGAAGGCGGCGGCGCACGGTCAGCCCCACGCGTTCCATGTCCTTGAGCCGGGACGCCAGCACGTCCGTGCTCACGCCCGGCAGGTCCACATGCAGATCGGTGTAGCGGCGCGGCCCCGCCAGCAACTCCCGCACGATCAGCAGGGTCCAGCGGTCGCCCACCGCGTCGAGCGCGCGGGCGGCGGCGCAGAACTGGTCATAGCTTCGACGGCGCGGGACGCGCGGCGAGGACGCGGCAGGCGGCGCTGTCGCGGTACGCGGCGGGGGTGTCGGACGAGTCGGCATGCGAGGCAGTCTAGACATACCGTTGGACTTTCCAAGCGATCACTTGGTAAAACCAAGCAATACCGTTTCCGGGGAGGTCAGCACAATGGAGTTCCGGCAGTCGAGCAAGCTGAGCGAGGTCTGCTACGAGATCCGCGGTCCGGTGATCGAGCACGCCAACGCACTGGAGGAGGCGGGCCACAGCGTCCTGCGCCTCAACACGGGCAACCCCGCGCTCTTCGGCTTCGAGGCACCGGAGGAGATCCTCCAGGACGTGATCCGGATGCTGCCGCAGGCCCACGGATACACCGACTCCCGCGGCATCCTCTCCGCCCGCCGCGCGGTCGCCCAGCGCTACCAGACGCTCGGGCTCAGCGAGGTCGGGGTCGATGACGTCTTCCTCGGCAACGGTGTGTCCGAGCTGGTCTCCATGGCCGTCCAGGCGCTGGTGGAGGACGGCGACGAGGTCCTCATCCCCGCCCCCGACTACCCGCTGTGGACCGCCGTCACCACTTTCGCCGCGGGACGCCCCGTCCACTACCTCTGCGACGAGTCGGCGGACTGGTACCCGGACCTCGACGACATGGCCTCGAAGATCACCGACCGCACCAAGGCCGTGGTGATCATCAACCCCAACAACCCCACCGGCGCCGTGTATCCGCCCGAGATCATCGAGGGAATCCTCGATCTGGCGCGCCGCCACCAGCTGATGGTGTTCGCCGACGAGATCTACGACCAGATCGTGTACGACGACGCCGTCCACCACAGCGCCGCGGCCCTCGCTCCGGACCTGGTCGTGCTCACCTTCAGCGGGCTCTCCAAGACCTACCGCGTGGCCGGCTTCCGTTCCGGCTGGCTGGTCGTCACCGGACCCAAGCAGCACGCTCGCAGCTATCTGGAGGGGCTCACCATGCTCGCCTCC
Organism: Streptomyces sp. NPDC127084; assembly: GCF_042724175.1. Taxonomy (NCBI): domain Bacteria; kingdom Bacillati; phylum Actinomycetota; class Actinomycetes; order Kitasatosporales; family Streptomycetaceae; genus Streptomyces; species Streptomyces sp. NPDC127084. Next base: position 32,166 of record NZ_JBHXFA010000027.1, on the reverse strand, counting down.
ATGCGGCTGTGCCCCAACGCGCCCGCCCAGTACGCCATCCAAGCGGCGCTCGGCGGGCGCCACTCCATTCAGGAGCTCACCGCCCCGGGTGGGCGGCTGCGCGAACAGCGCGACCGCGCCTGGGAGCGCCTGAACGAGATTCCCGGGATCTCCTGTGTGAAGCCGAGGGGCGCGCTGTACGCCTTCCCGCGACTGGACCCCGCGGTGTACCCCATCCACGACGACGAGAAGTTCGTACTCGACCTGCTGCTGCGCGAGAAGATCCAGGTCGTTCAGGGTTCGGGCTTCAACTGGCCGCGCCCGGACCACTTCCGGATCCTGACGCTGCCGCATGCCGACGACCTGGACGCGGCGATCAGCCGCATCGGCCGCTTCCTCAGCGGCTACCGCCAGTGAGGGTGCCGCGGAAGGGGGCGAAACGGGAGCGGGCCCGGAGGCGTAGCCTGCCTCCGGGCCCTGTCGATGCCGCTCACGTCACACGCCGGCACGCTTGAGGGTCCGGGTCAGTCTCATTGCGTCGCGTCCTGCCTTTGGACCACCGCCGATCGAGCTCGGCGGACCAGATTCGAACTGGCATTTCGACGCACCAGGGCCCGGGCCCGGTCGATCCGACGATGAGCGGCGAATGCTGAGTCTGGAGCGAGAGTCTGAGATTGATCGCGGTCTGCCTCTGCCGAGTTGGGCTACCCCGGCGCGCACGGTAGTGCCGGGGGGAGGACTCGAACCTCCACTGGAACCGCTTCGTCACGACAAGCTTCAGTTTCAGCTTTGCGCTCCTCGCGCACCCCATCCGCGGACATGCGGACGGGGAGTCTGGGTGATCGTAGCCTCAGAAGGCTACTGACCGAAGAGATAGCCGAAGACGGCGTCCCCGACCCGCTGGTCGGTGACCTCCGCGCCGTTGGCCTCCTCGCGGGCGAACTTCACAGCCTGCTGGAGCTTCTCCACCCGGTCCAGCAGTTCGTTGACCCGTCGGGCCGGCAGCGCTCCGGAGAACTTGACCGTCGTCCAGTAGCCGACGGGGATGTCCTCGTAGTACACCTCGACCTGCGCCGGGTGCTTCTCGGTGGCCTCCGCCTTCACATGGTTGCGGGGCACCTTCCTGGTGCGGACCGTCTTGACCGGCTCGGTCTTCCAGGAGTCCGTGGAGGGGTCCTGGGACCAGGACTCGGCCGCGTCGAGCACCGGGAGCTTGCGGACGAAGGTGTTGATGTCCGTCAGCTGCTTCTCCAGGAACAGGAGATAGGCGACCGGTGCGGCGGCGACGAGCACCCGGCCGTCGACGGTGATGTCGGCGCGGGCCGTGCAGTTGGCCCAGTCCTTGGTGGCGGTCACGTCGAACAGCCGGGTCAGCGTCCTGGCAGTGTCGCGCAGTACGTCCTCGGCCTTGATCTGCACCAGCGTGGACTCGGGCGGAAGCTGTTCGCCCTCCTCGTCCTTCGGCTGGTACGTCCGGGAGATTCCGGCCAGAAGTGCGGGCTTCTGGAGGCCGTGATGGGCCGCCGTGAGGTCCTGGTGCGCCTTGGACTTGACGCCCTTCTCCACTGCGATGATCTGATTGAGTTTCGCCACGTCCGGGAAGTTAGCAGCCCCCGAGTGGACTCAGCGAGTGCTTATTCGCGGTGCTGCCGGGGAACGGGAGGCAACGGGGAACACCACGCAACCGCTGCGGGGGAGGGGGCGGAGTCCGGTGGAACCACTGGTGGTCGTGGAGCCGTTGAGGCAGCGCCGCTGCGCCGACTGCCATCGCGGGCCGCTGGAACGGCTGGTCCTGGAGTTCGGCTCCCCGCGCTGTCTGGACTGCGCCGACCTGGGGCATCTGGTGTTCCTGCCGCGAGGGAACGCGGCGCTCACCCGCCGCGCCCGCGAGGCGAGTGCACTGTGGGCCGTCGTCGTACGGCACAACAGGCAGCGCACACGGTACGAGCGGCAGGGCCTGCTGGTGGAGGAGGCGGCGCTGGCCCGGGCCGAGGCGGCCTGTCTGGCCGACGCGGATGTGCGGGCCAGGCGCCGGGAGCGGGACGCGGCTCTGCGTGCGGCGCGGGACGTGCGCTTCACGGCGACGCTGACGGCGGAGATCCTGCGGCTGTTCCCGTACTGCCCGCTGGACCGGGCGGCCGATGTCGCGGCGCACACTTCGGAGCGCGGAAGCGGGCGGGTCGGTCGCACCGCGGCCGGCCGCGCACTGGACGAGGGCGCGGTCACGGCGGCGGTGCGTGCGTCCGTACGGCATCTGGACACGCCGTACGACAGTCTGCTCATGCGGGGTGTGCCTCGCCAAGAGGCGCGCAGACAGGTGGCTCAGGCCATCGAGGCCACGCTGATCCGGTGGCGCGGACCTGAGCGGGACGGGGCGGGCACGGGAGCGGGAGCGGGGTGACGCCCGCCGTGTGAATGCGAACGCCCCCGGTCCCCTTGTGCTGGTCGTACTACGCCGCGGCGCGGAAGCGGCGGTAGAGCACGGCTCCGCCCAGGATCATCGCGGCGCCTGCCGGGACGGTGAAGGCGGCACCGGCCGCAGCGCCCGTCTGGGCAAGCTGGGCGGACTCCGAGTGGGGTTCGTGGTGAGCGGCGGCGACTTCTTCCATCGGCGGCCGGGATACCGGCTCCGGGGCGACCGGACCGTTCGACGACACATTGCCGACGGAGGCATTGCCGATACCCACGACATTGACGGAATTACCGGAGACATTCACCGGCACATCGACGGGAAGCTGAATCCCGTTGCCGGAGAGCAGTCCCGGGGAACCCTGGGCGTCGGCAGTGGCGAGGGCCCCGCCGAGGACGCCGTTGTCCCGTTCGACACCGGTACGGGCGCCGGCACGGGCGTCGCGGTCGGCACCGTTGTCACGGTCGTCGTCAGCGGCGGACCGCACGTCGCGGGCGGTCAGAGCGGAATCGCTCCCATTCGCACAGCGGTTGCCGACGGCCGGGTTGAGCGCGCCGATCACGTTGACGGTGTTACCGCACACGTTCACCGGGACGTGCACCGGGATCTGCACGGTGTTCCCGGAGATCAGGCCCGGCGATCCGGCCGCGCCTCCCTGGGCGCCCGAGTCGGCGTGCGCGGCCCCGACGGCCGCCATCGCGCCGCCCGTGACCATCGCTGCGACGAGGCCTGTTCGGCAAATCTGCCTCATTGTTCCTGCCTTCCGGATAATGACCACGGGTTACTGCCCGCACCGGAAATAACGCGATGGAGCCATTCGGGTTATGGCCGACCGTGCTTTCACCCCATCGAGTGGGCAGATTATCGAACTGAATGCAACAACGCCCTCACTCGATGCGATAATCTGACTGAACTTTAGCGTCCTGTCAGCGCGGTGAGCGCCCCGACTGGATCCGTGTCGGGCATACCGCGCGGCCACCAGTCGTCGGAGCCGGGTTCCGCCTCATAGCCGTACCACAAGCCGTCCCGGCCCAGGCGCAGTTGGAGCGTGGCGGTGGAGAGCCGGTTGCGCCGCGGCCGGAAGGCCGGGCCGTCGGGGAAACCGGCGGCGACCAGTGCGGGCCGGGCCCGGTCGAATGGACCGGCCGGAGGGTCCCACTCCTCCTCCAGGGCGGCGAGACCCGCGAGACCGCCCTGGCGCCAGGCCGCTACGGCACGGGCCAGCTCCGTCGGGGTGCGGTCGGCGGCGCGGGCCAGTGCGGTGTAGAGCGCGCGGGTGGACGCGGTGAGCCCGGAGCCGGGGTGGGCGGCGGCCAGCCGGACCGCGTCCTGCCAGGAGGTGAGTCCGGCGAGCGGGTCCCGCCCCGTCCGTAGGGTGGTGTGGGCACGGCCCGCCGCCTCGGTGGCGAGCAGGTCGAGGGCGAGTGGGTCGGGGCCACCGGCCGCCTCCGGATAAACGGGCGGTCGCCCGGGCTGCGGGGGGAGGGGCAGCGGGTCCGGCAGCGACGGGCGGCCACGGTCCGCGAGCGCAGCCGCGGCCGGGACGGACGCCATCGGCGGTGGCGGCGCGGCGCCGTCGCGTCCCGTCCCGGCGCCCTGCCGGTGGATGGCGTGCTCCACCGCGATGCGCTGGGCGGCGGCACGCTCCGCCGCCGAACGTGCCGCGTTGCGCCGGGTGAGCTCGGCCAGCACCTCTTGTTCGCCGCGTCCGCGCATCAGGAACAGCACGAACGGGTCCTCGTCCAGGATCCTGGCCGTCTGGTAGCAGAGCGCGGCGGCGTGCTTGCAGGGCAGCCCGTCATCGGGGCAGGAGCAGTCGGGGATCAGATCGCCCGGTACGGGCAGCAGCTCGGCGGCGTCCGCGAGCGCGTGCGGCACGTCCTTGTCGAGCAGCGCGGCGATGTGGTCGGGCCGGGACGCCGCGGTGTCCAGGAGCCGCTCCCAGTCCTCGTCGCCGAGGGTGCGCAGCCTGATGTCCGTGCGGTACGGGCGCGGGCGGGAGCCATGGACGTAGGCGGTGACCCTGCCCGGTGTCACGGTGATCGCGTCGACGTGGCCCCGACCCGCGTACGACCGGCCGCGAGCGAGGCGCGCCGAGTCGAGCGCGTTGTCCTCCAGCGCGTCCACCCATGCATTGCCCCACCAGGAGGCGGCGGAGGTCTCGTCCCCGGAGCGCGGGGCGAGCCGCGGGAACGTACGCCGGCGGTCGTCCGGCCTCCGTGGGGAGTCCCTGCGGGCGGACCGGTGGTGGGCGCTCATGACGGCCTCCGCAGCGAGACGAGATCGGCCAGTTCCCGGTCGGTGAGCTCGGTCAGCGCCGCCTCACCGGAACCGAGCACCGCGTCCGCCAGTGCCCGCTTGGAGAGCAGCAGCTCGGCGATGCGGTCCTCCACGGTGCCCTCGGCGATCAGCCGGTGGACCTGTACGGGCTGGGTCTGGCCGATGCGGTAGGCACGGTCGGTGGCCTGGTCCTCCACCGCGGGGTTCCACCAGCGGTCGTAGTGGATGACATGACCGGCCCTGGTCAGATTGAGCCCGGTGCCCGCGGCCTTCAGGGAGAGGAGGAACACGGGGATCTCGCCCGACTGGAAGCGGTCCACCATCCGCTCCCGCTCGGGCACCGGGGTGGCGCCGTGGAGCAGCTGGGAGGTGATCCCCCTTGCTTCGAGGTGTCCGGAGATCAACCGGGCCATCGACACGTACTGGGTGAAGACCAGCGCCGAACCGTCCTCGGCCAGGATCGTGTCGAGCAGTTCGTCGAGCAGGGTGAGTTTCCCGGAGCGGGCGGCGAGCCGGGCGCCGTCCTCCTTCAGATACTGCGCCGGGTGGTTGCAGATCTGCTTCAGCGAGGTGAGCAGCTTCATGATCAGTCCGCGGCGTGCCATGCCCTCGGCACTCTCGATCCGGGCCATGGTCTCGCGCACGACGGCCTCGTAGAGCGACGCCTGCTCCCGGGTGAGCGGCACGGGATGGTCGGACTCGGTCTTGGGCGGCAGCTCCGGCACGATTCCGGGGTCGGATTTCCTGCGGCGCAGCAGGAAGGGCCGGACGAGGCGGGCGAGTCGCTCGACGGCCTCGTCGTTCCCGGCGAACTCGGCGTTCTGCTGGTTCTCGACGGCGCGGGCGTGGCGGGCGCGGAAGGCCTTCAGCGGTCCGAGCAGCCCGGGTGTGGTCCAGTCGAGGAGTGCCCAGAGCTCGGACAGGTTGTTCTCGACGGGGGTGCCGGTGAGGGCGATCCTGGCCGGGGCGGGGATGGTGCGCAGGGCCTTGGCGGTGGCCGAGAACGGGTTCTTGACGTGCTGTGCCTCGTCGGCGACGACCATGCCCCAGGTCTCGGCGGCGAGCGCGGCGGCGCTGGAACGCATCGTGCCGTAGGTGGTCAGGACGAAGGCGGGGCGGTCTGCCTCGGTGCGGCCGGTCCGGACGGGCTCCAGACTGCGCTCGGCGCCGTGGAAGCGGATCACCGGCACGCCGGGGGCGAACCGGGTGATCTCCCGCTGCCAGTTGCCGAGGAGGGACGCCGGGCAGACGACCAGGGTCGGTGCCGTGCGGGCGCCGGGCAGGACACCGGACTGGGCGGGGGGTGCGGCCTGGCGCCGGGCGCAGGCCTGGGCGGCGCGGTGCAGATGGAGTGCGATGACCGTGACCGTCTTGCCGAGTCCCATGTCGTCGGCGAGGCAGCCGCCGAGCCCGAGTGAGGTCATCAGGTCCAGCCAGCTGAGCCCGCGGAGCTGGTAGTCGCGCAGCGTCGCGTCGAGCCCGGGCGGTTGGGCGAGCGCGGCCGGGCCTTCGACCAGCCGGTCGCGGAGCGCGGCGAGCGTGCCTTCGGGCACGGCGTCGACGGTCTCCCCGTCCACCTCGGCGCTGCCGGTGAGGGCCACCGCGAGTGCGTCCACCGGTCCCAGCAGGCCCAGCTCCCGCTTGCGTGCCTTGCGTACGAGATCGGGGTCGACCACCACCCACTGGTCGCGCAGCCGCACGATCGGCCGGTGGGATTCGGCGAGCGCGTCCATCTCCCCCGCGGTCAGCGTGTCCCCGCCCAGGGCCAGCCGCCAGTGGAACGCGAGGAGGCTCTCACTGTCGAAGAACGGCGTGCCGTCGGTGGCCGAGCCCGGTGCCGGTGACCGGACCACCGCCGTGGCGCTGAGGGTCCTGGCGAGTTCCCTGGGCCAGTGCACGGCCACGCCCGCCGCTCCGAGCCGCTCCGCGGCCACGCCCAGCAGCTCGTACAGCTCGTCCTCACTCAGCGGGAGGACATCGGGGACCTCGCGCTCCAGTAGGCGCGCGAGCGGGTGCCACACCCTGGCGGCGCGGCGCAGCGCCAGCACCGCGTCGATCCGCGCCCGCGGCCCGAAGTGGTCGTCGCCGTCGCCCGCCCAGAGCCGCGCGGCGTCGAGGACCAGGGTCGGATCGGCGAGGCTGTGCACCTGGACGAGGGCGGCGGCGGCTTGCCGCGCCGACCCGCCCCCGTACGGCTCGTCCTCGTCGGGGCCGTCCTCCGCGGTCTCGGGGACGTCGGCGCGGTCGAACAGCTCGTACGCCGACAGATCGAGCCGCAGTGAGATCCGGACGCCGGCGTCCATGCCCGCGGCGGCCTCGGCGGCCCAGGCGCGGGCGTCCGGCAGCCGCTGCGGAGCCACCGCGGCGAACGGCCGTCCCACGGCGTGCTCGGCCGCCGGGGTGCGGGGAAGCGTGTCCGCGACCGCGTCCAGGAACGACCGGACCAGTGCCTCGGGCTCGGGCAGCCGCATCGGGCGCAGCCCGGGGACCGGGGTGGCGTGGGCTTCGTAGGGCATCGCGGCGGCGATGGCGCGGAGATGGGCGATGTCGTCGGCGTCGAGCGGACCGGCCCGCCAGGCGTCCTGGTCCTCCGTGGTCAGTCCGGGCAGCAGCCGGCCGCATGCGACGAGCCGAAGCGCGTGCAGGGCGGCGGCACCCCAGCAGACGGTGGCGGGGTGCGCCGTGGTGTCGTGCCGGGCGCGGGCGAGCAGCGGCAGGGCGTCGGCGATGGGCAGCAGCACGGCAGGGACGACCCGGCGGCGTACCCCACCGCCGTGCCGCCGGGCCACCGTCAGCTCGGTGTGCTCCCCCGCCGCGCAGTCCTCGAGGGACGGCGGCTCCCCTTCCGGGCTCCAGAAGGCGACGCGCCCTTCACGCGGCAGCACCGCGGGGACGAAGACCGCGGCGCTGGTGTGCAGCGCCGACCGCTCGCGCGGCGTATGCGTTCGCGACGGACGCGGCATGCGCGAGGCACCTCCCCTCCGGTGGCCGGGCTCAGAGTCCTTCGTTCCCTTCGGGCGGGCTCGGGTCCTTCGAAGCCGTCTGGTCCTTTGAGCCACGACCATACGGGTGGGGTCTGACAGTGCGCCTTGAAAGGGGCTCGGCCTGCGCTGATACCGGCCACCCGCCCGCCGTCACGCCGTTCGGCGGCCCTCCTCCGGTGCCTCCTCCTCGGCCCTCGGTGCCCCGACCGCCTCGGGCAGCGGCAGGTCCAAGCCGAGGCCCGCGATCCCGCCGGACTCATCCAGCCCTCCGAGAGCGGCCGGTGCCGGCGGACCGGCGGTGTCACCCGGCGCCGCCTCCTCCCGCGCGCCCGCGGACTCCACAGGAGCAACCGGCTCCGTGTGGTGCGCACCGCGTTCCAGGAAGCGCAGCAGTTCCACCGGGATGGGGAGCACCAGCGTGGAGTTCTTCTCGGCGGCGACGGCCATCACCGTCTGGAGCAGGCGCAACTGGAGCGCCGATGGCGCGTCAGCCATCTGGTGTGCCGCCTCGGCCAGCTTCTTCGACGCCTGGAGCTCCGCGTCGGCGTTGATGACCCGGGCCCGGCGCTCCCGGTCCGCCTCGGCCTGCCGGGCCATCGAGCGCTTCATCGTCTCCGGGAGGGACACATCCTTGATCTCCACCCGGTCGACGCTGACACCCCAGCCGAGGGCCGGGCTGTCGATCATGAGCTCCAGCCCCTGGTTGAGCTTCTCCCGGTTGGACAGGAGGTCGTCCAGTTCGCTCTTGCCGATGATCGAGCGCAGTGAGGTCTGGGCCATCTGCGAGACGGCGAAGCGGTAGTCCTCCACACTGACGATGGCGTCGGCGGCGTCCACCACCTTGAAGTACACGACGGCGTCCACCCGCACTGTGACGTTGTCCCGGGTGATGCCCTCCTGGGCGGGCACGGGCATGGTCACGATCTGCATGTTCACCTTGTGCAGGCGGTCGACCACCGGAACGATCATCGTCAGTCCGGGCTCGCGCACTCGGTCGCGCAGCCGTCCGAGACGGAACACCACGCCCCGCTCGTACTGCTTGATCACCCGGGCCGCCGCCAGGCCATAGACCACAAGGGCGGAACCAGCCGCCACACCGGCCACCACCAGCTCTTCGACCATCACGGCACCCCCTGCCGTCCACGCCGGTCCCCGCTTCAACGGTATTCCCGCCAGGAGCGCGGGGCGAGCCTCCGAATCCCCGCCGAATCCGCCCGGGTCCCCTGTGCGGCTGTCTCTGACGTGCCTGTCGGGTGGATGTCCGGCAACGTGGCGATCACAAGCGATCACGAATGACACGACACGAGTGGGCTCCCAGACGACAGACGAGGACCAGCCATGCCCCACCTCAGGCGTCCCGCCACCGCGGCCGGGACACTGCTTCTGACCCTCGCCGTCGCGGGCTGTTCCGGCCTCGGCCGGACCGCGGTCGGCACCGTCATCTACGAGACCGAGGACAAGCGCGTCGTCAAGGTGTCCAACCCTGTCGTGACCGGCTGCTTCCCGTTCATCCCGAAGGGTGCGCACCGCGTGGAGAACGCGACGCTGGTCGACATCTTCCTGTACCGGAAGCCCAACTGCCAGGGCCCCGAGTCCGGGTACATCGGGACCACACTGTTCGACAACATCGCGCAGGGGACGACGCCGTGGCTGAGCTACAGCTTCGTGCACTGAGCCCCGCGGCCCGCCCTCGTCCGTGAGGCCGCACCACCCGGGGCGGTCATATCCGCTCGAACGCGGGTACCGGCCGGATTGCGGGTAGACCCTGGAGTGGAAGAGGCGATGGGTCATGCGCACCGGGAGTGAGCCCGCGACCGCACGCAGTCCCCTGCGGTTGCGATTCTGGCTGAGTGTCTGGGGCCTGCTGTGGGCGGTCGCCGGCACCGCCCTGTTCAGCCTGAACGGCCGGGAAGGCTGGGCGATCGCCTGCTCGGTACTGGTCGTGATCGTTTCGGCGGATCTCATGATGGTGGTGCACAGGCTCCACCAAGGGCCTCACTACCAGCCGGGCCCGGACATCCCGCCCTACGAACCGGACCGGGGAGACAACCGGCCCCCGCGCTGACCGTCAGTCCGAATCGAAACGGGCCGCTTCCAGGTACTCCGGTTTGGGATCGAGAGCAGCGGCCAGTCTGAAGTGCTTCCGGGCCGACTCCGGGCGACCCGCGCGCTGGTAGGTGCGGGCAAGCGCGAAGTGGGCGAACGCGTTGTCCGGCTCCCGCTCCAGAACGATCTCGAATTCCAGCTCCGCCGGGCGCAGTTGCGCGGCGGCGAAGAAGGCACGGGCACGCAGCAGCCGCGCGGCCGTGTTCTCGGGGTGGGCCGCGATCACCGAGTCGAGCAGCTTCACGGCACCCCGGGGGTCCCGGGCCGCCAGCAGTTGCTCGGCCGCGCGGAAGTCGATGACATGGGTCTCCGGGTTCGTGTCGGGCACTCTCGCATCCTTCCCCTTGCCTCGGTCGATTCAACATCCCCGTGGGCGCGCTTCCCGGGTGTCTCCGAGTCCCCCGCGGGTGTTCGCCCGTCCGCCGCGCTATCCGGCCGCCGCGCGCTCGGTGAGGGCTGCCCAGACCTCCCGGACGCGTGCCTCCAGCGACTCCAGGGGCCCGTCATTGTCGATGACCAGATCGGCGATGGCTCGCCGTTCCTCGCGGCCGGCCTGTGCGGCCATACGTGCCCGGGCGTCGGCCTCGGTCATACCGCGCAGCCGCACCAGCCGGTCGAGCTGGGTGCCTTCGGACGCCTCCACCACCACGACCATGTCGTAGAGCGGGGCGAGACGGTTCTCGGTGAGCAGGGGCACGTCGTGGACGACGATGGTGTCGGGCCCCGCCGCGGCTTCGAGTTCGGCCGACCGGGCTCCGACCAGGGGGTGGACGATCGCGTTCAGCGCGGCCAGCCGGTCGGCGTCGGCGAACACGATCGACCCGAGTCGCGGACGGTCGAGTGTGCCGTCGCCGGCCAGGATCTCCGGGCCGAAGGTCTCGACGATCGCCGCGAGCCCGGGCGTACCGGGCTCCACGACCTCTCGTGCGATCCTGTCGGCGTCGATGAGGATCGCCCCGTACGACACCAGCAGCCGCGACACTTCACTCTTGCCGGCGCCGATTCCGCCGGTCAGGCCCACCTTCAGCATGTGCGGAAGCTTAGGGGTCCGGTCCCCGCGGCTACGCGTCGCCCTCCCGCTCGGCCAGGAACCGCTCGAACTCGCGGCCGATCTCGTCCGCTGACGGGAGGTCCACCGGTTCGGCGACCAGACTGCCGCGCGTCTCGGCTCCGGCGATCGCGTCGTACTGGTGCTCAAGCCCGCGCACCAGGGTCACCAGTTCCTCGTCGCCTTCCCCGATCTGCCGCTCGATCGCGGTCTGGGTGCGCTGCGCCTCCGCGCGCAGCGTATGCGCGACACTCGGCAGCACCAGTCCCGTCGCGGCGGTGATGGCCTCGACAGCCGTGAGCGCCGCGTCGGGGTAGGCGGAACGGGCGAGGTAGTGCGGTACGTGGGCGGCGATGCCGAGGACGTCGTGGCCCCACTCCATCAACCGGTACTCGACCAGCGCCTCCGCGCTGCCCGGTACCTGTGCCTCGTCAAAGGGGCTGCGGTGACCGGGGGTCAGGTCGACGCGGTTGCCGTGCGGGGTGAGGCCGACGGGGCGGGTGTGAGGCACGCCCATGGGGATGCCGTGGAAGTTCACCGAGAGCCGCACTCCGAGGCGCTCCACGATCTGCCGGACCGCGGCGGCGAACCGCTCCCACTCGACATCCGGCTCGGGCCCGGAGAGCAGCAGGAACGGGGCGCCCGTGGCGTCCTGGACCAGCCGTACCTCCAGGGCGGGCGCTTCAAAGCCCGCCCAGCGGTCGCGCCGGAAGGTGAGGAGCGGGCGACGGGCGCGGTAGTCCACGAGCCGGTCGTGGTCGAAGCGGGCCACCACCTGGTGCGGCAGCGAGCCCAGCAGTGAGCCCACGATCTGCTGGCCGGCCTCCCCCGCGTCGATGTAGCCGTCGAAGTGGTACAGCATCACCAGCCCCGACGACTCCTGGGCCAGCGCCATATCGACCACCGCGAGCCCCTTGGGGTCCCATTCGTACAAACCCTGCGGATCAAGCACCACCGTTAACGCCCCTCTTCCGATTGCCCGTTACAACATCACGGACAGGGCGGTCATTCCCGGGGCAGCAAGGGCCACCGATCGCGCGGGACCGCGCGGCGGGCCCACTCCGTGCCGCGGGGCGACGGGGCTGGGCCCCGGCGGGCGAAGAGGCCCCAGGCACCAGACTGCCGTGCCCCGCCCTTCGGGCGGACGGCGCTGTGCGGCAGACACGACCGGGGGCGACCACACAGCCGAAGGCCCGCCCCCGGAAAGGGGGCGGGCCTCGGTGGTGCTATCGCCTAGCGGCTAGCGTCCGGCTTCGAGCCTTGTCAGCTCTGGCCGCCGGCCAGCTTCTCGCGGAGCGCGGCGAGGGCCTCGTCCGACGCCAGGGCGCCGGAGTTGTCGTCCGACTCCGAGGAGTAGGAACCACCCTGAGGCGCGGCGGCCGGAGCGGCGGCGCCGCCCTCGGCAGCGGCGGCCTCGTCGGCCTCGCGGGACTTGATGACCTGCGCCTGGTGCTGCTCGAAGCGCTGCTGCGCCTCGGCGTACTGGCGCTCCCACTCCTCGCGCTGCTTCTCGAAACCGTCGAGCCAGTCGTTGGTCTCGGGGTCGAAGCCCTCGGGGTAGATGTAGTTGCCCTGGTCGTCGTAGGACGCGGCCATGCCGTACAGGGTCGGGTCGAACTCGACCGACGCCGGGTCGGCACCGAAGGACTCGTTGGCCTGCTTCAGGGACAGCGAGATCCGGCGACGCTCGAGGTCGATGTCGATGACCTTGACGAAGATCTCGTCGTTGACCTGGACGACCTGCTCCGGGATCTCCACGTGGCGCTCGGCCAGCTCGGAGATGTGGACCAGACCCTCGATGCCCTCGTCCACGCGGACGAACGCACCGAACGGAACCAGCTTGGTGACCTTACCCGGGACGACCTGACCGATCTGGTGCGTACGGGCGAACTGCTGCCACGGGTCCTCCTGCGTCGCCTTCAGCGACAGGGAGACACGCTCGCGGTCCATGTCGACGTCGAGAACCTCGACGGTGACTTCCTGGCCGACCTCGACAACCTCGGACGGGTGGTCGATGTGCTTCCAGGACAGCTCGGAGACGTGGACCAGACCGTCGACGCCACCCAGGTCCACGAAGGCACCGAAGTTGACGATCGAGGAGACGACGCCGGAGCGGACCTGACCCTTCTGGAGGGTGGTGAGGAACGTCTGGCGGACCTCGGACTGGGTCTGCTCCAGCCAGGCACGGCGGGACAGGACCACGTTGTTGCGGTTCTTGTCCAGCTCGATGATCTTGGCCTCGAGCTCCTTGCCGACGTACGGCTGGAGGTCGCGGACACGGCGCATCTCGACCAGGGAGGCCGGGAGGAAGCCGCGCAGGCCGATGTCGAGGATGAGACCACCCTTGACGACCTCGATGACGGTACCGGTGACGATGCCGTCCTCTTCCTTGATCTTCTCGATGGTGCCCCAGGCGCGCTCGTACTGGGCGCGCTTCTTCGAGAGGATCAGGCGGCCTTCCTTGTCCTCCTTCTGGAGAACCAGGGCCTCGATCTCGTCACCGACCTTGACGACCTCGTTCGGGTCGACGTCGTGCTTGATCGAGAGCTCGCGGCTCGGGATGACACCTTCGGTCTTGTAACCGATGTCGAGCAGGACCTCGTCCCGGTCGACCTTCACGATGACGCCGTCGACGATGTCGCCGTCGTTGAAGTACTTGATCGTCTCGTCGATCGCGGCGAGGAAGGCTTCCTCGTTACCGATGTCGTTGACCGCAACCTGCGGGGTGGTGGCGGTGGTCTCGGTGCTGCTCGTCATGTGGGAAAGGGCTCCGGTACGGACATTGAAGTCGTAGGTACTGCTACGCCGTGAGCCCGTATCGCAGCTGAAGAAGCCGGACAGCCTAGGAAGCGCCAACCTGAGAGGAATGGCGCCTCGACAACCGAGGGGACATACAACAGATGCGAGCGCGGCCTGCTCGGTCTGAGGCGCGCAAGCCCGCAGCGCAACCTTTAGCATAAGGGCGCGGCAGGGCATGGTCAATGCGCGAAGGCCACCACCGGGGGTGGATCGACCCATACCCGGCACAACTAAGGTTTGCCGAGGCCACGATGGCCCGCGCCGCGCGCGTCGCGCGACACGACTGCCGTCCGCGACCGCCCGCGACCATCGCCGCGCCACTCAGGACTCCAGCAACGTACAACGACGGGCGAGATGATCCAAGAGGACGAACACGAGTACGAGCCGCAGGCCGTACGGCGCACCGCGGGCGACGCGGAGAGCAGCCGGGCCAGCCGTGGCTGGTGGGACCGCAACGCGGACGAGTACCAGATGGAGCACGGCTCGTTCCTGGGCGACGACCGGTTCGTCTGGGGCCCGGAGGGACTCGACGAGGCCGAGGCCGGGTTGCTCGGCCCGGCGGAGTCGCTGAAGGACCTGGACGTGCTGGAGATCGGCGCGGGCGCGGCCCAGTGCTCGCGCTGGCTGGCGGCGCGGGGGGCGCGCCCGGTGGCGCTCGACCTCTCGCACCGGCAGCTCCAGCACGCCCTGCGGATCGGCGCCGGCTTCCCGCTGGTGGAGGCCGACGCGGGGGCGCTGCCCTTCGCCGACGGCTCCTTCGGGCTGGTGTGCTCGGCGTACGGGGCGGTGCCGTTCGTCGCGGACCCGGTGCAGGTGTTCCGCGAGGTGCGCCGGGTGCTGCGGGCCGGCGGGCGCTGGGTCTTCTCGGTGACCCATCCGGTCCGCTGGGCCTTCCCGGACGAGCCGGGCCCGGAAGGCCTGAGTGTGGCCGCCTCGTACTTCGACCGCACCCCCTATGTCGAGCAGGACGAGCAGGGCCGCGCCGTCTATGTGGAGCACCACCGCACGGTCGGCGACTGGGTGCGCGCGCTGGTCGCCGGGGGCTTCCGGCTGCTGGACCTGGTGGAGCCCGAGTGGCCGGAGTGGAACGGTCAGGAGTGGGGCGGCTGGTCTCCGCTGCGCGGGCATCTGATCCCTGGTACGGCGATCTTCGTCTGCGAGCGGGACGGCGGTGAAAGGCCCGCGGACGAGCGCGGAGAGCCGACGGCGTGAGCCCCGAGGAGGCCCTGGCCAGGCTGCCCGTACGGACCGCCCAGCGCGCGCTCGAGCGCGCGCTGGAAGCGCACGGTGCGGCGGTGCTCTGCGCGCCGCCCGGGACCGGTAAGACGACCTTCGTACCGCTGGCCCTGGCCGGAGTGTTCCGGGACGGCGCGGCGCACGGGGGCGGGGCCGGCCGGGTCCTGGTCGCCGAGCCGCGCCGGATCGCGGCGCGGGCCGCGGCGCGACGCATGGCGTGGCTGCTCGGGGAGCGGGTCGGCGGGCGGGTCGGGTTCACGGTGCGCGGCGAACGTGTCGTCGGGCCGGGGACCGTGGTCGAGGTGGTCACCACCGGTGTGCTGCTCCAGCGGCTCCAGCGGGACCAGGAGCTGTCCGGGGTCGGCACGGTGATCCTGGACGAGTGCCATGAGCGGCATCTGGACGCGGACACCGCGGCGGCCTTCCTGCTCGACGTACGCGCGGCCCTGCGCCCCGAGCTGCGTCTGGTGGCGGCCTCCGCGACCACGGACGCCGCCGGCTGGGCGCGGCTGCTCGGCGACGCGCCGGTGGTGGAGGCCGAGGGGTCCGCCCATCCGGTGGAGGTGGTCTGGGCTCCCCCGGCCGGGCCGGTGCGCCCGCCGCACGGGATGCGGGTGGATCCGGCGCTGCTGGCGCATGCGGCGTCGGTGGTACGCGGGGCGCTGTCCCGCCACACCGGTGACGTGCTCTGCTTCCTCCCCGGTGCGGGGGAGCTCGCGCGGGTCGCCGGGCTGCTGTCGGACGCGGACGCCGAGGTGCTCCAGGTGCACGGGCGGGCTCCGTCGGCGGTGCAGGACGCGGTGCTGTCGCCCTCAGCGGGGCGGGGCCGCCGGGTGGTGCTGGCCACGGCGGTGGCCGAGTCCTCGCTGACCGTGCCGGGGGTGCGGGTGGTGGTGGACTCGGGGCTCGCGCGCGAGCCCCGGATGGACCACGCCCGGGGCATCGGTTCCCTGACCACCGTGCGGGCCTCGCAGGCGGCGGCGCGTCAGCGTGCGGGGCGGGCGGGGCGTGAGGCGCCCGGCACCGTCTACCGCTGCTGGTCAGAGGCGGAGGACGTCCGGCTGTCCCGGTTCCCCGCGCCTGAGATCCAGCTCGCGGATCTGACCTCGTTCGCCCTCCAGACGGCATGCTGGGGTGACCCTTCGGCTTCCGGGCTCGCGCTGCTGGATGCCCCACCGGAGGGGGCGATGGCCGCCGCCCGCGCGGTGCTCGCCGCGATCGGCGCGGTGGACGCGTCGGGGCGGGCCACGGACCGGGGTGCGCGGCTGGCCCGGCTCGGGGTCCATCCACGGCTGGCCCGCGCGCTGGTGGACGGGGCCGCCGAGGTGGGTACGCGGCGGGCGGCCGAGGTGGTGGCGCTGCTGAGCGAGGAGCCGCCCCGGGAGTACGGGGACGATCTGGCCGCGGCGTGGCGCACGGCCCGGCGGGGCGGTGACGCGTACGGGGCGCGTTGGCGGGCGGAGGCGGGGCGACTGGCTCGTTCGCTGGGCGAGGCGGCGGCCGGGGGGACGGGCACCGCCGAGGCCCGCGCAGGTGCCGCCCACGTCGCGGACGACACCGTCGCCGGGTTCGTCACGGCGCTCGCCTTTCCCGAGCGGGTGGCGCGGGGTCGCGGGGAGCGGGCGTTCCTGATGGCCTCCGGGACGGGCGCGGAGCTCGGGGACGGTTCAGGGCTGCGCGGTGCGCCCTGGCTGGCGGTGGCCGTCGCGGACCGGCCCGCGCACGCCGCGTCGGCCCGGGTACGGCTGGCCGCGGCCATCGACGAGGAGACGGCCCGTACCGCCGCCGCACATCTGCTCACCGGCGGCGAGGAGGTGCACTGGGAGGACGGCGACCTCGTGGCCCGGCAGGTGCTGCGGCTGGGCGCGGTCGAGCTGCTCGTACGGCCGTTGCGGGAACCCCCGGCGGCTCTCGTACGGGACGCGCTGCTGGAGGGCCTGCGACGGGAGGGCCTCGGGCTGCTGGACTGGTCGCGGGAGGCGGCGGCGCTCAGGCAGCGGCTCGCGTTCCTGCACCGGGTCCTGGGGGCGCCGTGGCCCGCGGTGGCCGATGACGGGGCGTTGCTGGACCGGGCCGGTGAGTGGCTGGAGCCGGAGCTGTCCCGGGCCCGTCGGCGCGTGGATCTGGGGCGTATCGATGCCGGACAGGCGCTCCGGCGGCTGCTGCCGTGGGTCGGCGGGGATGCCGCACGGCTGGATGAGCTCGCGCCCGAGCGGATCGAGGTGCCGAGCGGATCGCGGGTCCGGGTCGACTACTCGGGTGAGCAGCCGGTGCTCGCAGTGAAGCTCCAGGAGCTGTTCGGGCTGTCGGCGACGCCTGTCGTCGCGGGGGTGCCGGTGCTGGTGCACCTGCTGTCGCCGGCCGGGCGGCCGGCTGCCGTCACGGCCGACCTCGCGTCGTTCTGGCGCGACGGCTACCGGGCCGTGCGGGCGGAGTTGCGCGGCCGGTATCCGAGGCACCCGTGGCCCGAGGACCCGTCCACGGCGGAGGCGACCCGCGGGGTCAAGCGCTGACGGGTTCGCGGTCGGGCCGCGGCGGAGGCCGGTCGGCCGGTCGGCGTGAGCGCGACTCCAGCCAGAGGGAGAGTGCGAGCAGCAGGAGCGCCAGGGTGGCGAAGGCCCACGGCAGGTACGAGACCAGCAGCAGCATGGTCGTGCGGTTGGACGCGACCAGGTCCACCGTGTGATCGAGGTAGTCCTCGCGTATCTTCACGTGGCCCGAGAACACGGTGACCCTGTCCCGGCCGCCCAGCAGGGAGCCGCCGCGCAGTTCCTCGGTGTGTATCTCCTCGCCGTTGACGGGGGCGCCGGTGAGCGGCTCGATCCAGAACATCCGCTTGGTGGTGTACCAGCGGGTGGTGCCGGTCTGCTTCTCCAGCGTGGTGGCGTCGATGCCCGGGAGCGGCATCTTCTTGGGGTACGGGACCTTGGTCCAGGGGATGGTCTGCTCGAAGTAGTAGACCTCCAGGCCGCGGAAGTCGCGGGTGCCCTTGTAGTGGATGGGCGCCGAGGTGCGGGTCTGGGCGTCGAAGTACTCGTAGTCCCGTTTCTCGGTGAGGAAGGGCCATTTGAACTCGATGCCCTCGCGGCGCACCGCGTCGCCGTCGACCGACTCCCCGGTGGCGTGCACAGGAGCCTGGGTGTGGGCGTCGAAGATATAGCGCTCGGGGATCTGGGAGACCATCGAACCGTCGGGGCCCTGGACATAGGACAGGGCGTCCCAGACGACGACATCGCGTCCGGCGTCCCGCTCGATCTTCTCGGACTCCTCGACGTTGCCCTTGAGGGTCTGCACGATGGTGACCTTGTCGACCTGCTCGGCCTCCATGGTGTCGTATCTCAGCAGCGTCGCGGGCTTCGCCTCCAGCACCATCTCCTGGTACTGCGAGGGCGGGATCTTCACCAGTCTCGGGAAGGCGTACCAGCGCAGCACGGGCGCCAGGGCACCGAAGAACACGGCGAGGGCGAGCAGGACCAGGCTGGCGCGGCGGCGCATGGCGGCGGCTCCTTCCGTCTACTGCTTGGGGCCGGGGACGGTGGTCAGGAGCGGCCTGGGGGACGTCTCCCCCGGCGGTACGTCGAGGACCGCGATGAGCAGCATGACGAGCAGCACCGCGGCCAGGCCGATGGCGGCGGCGACGAGGGCGCGCATGGCCGTCCTCCCGGTCTGATCTGATGTTGCGTCAGAAACGCCGAAGTCCGGGCACCGTAGCAACGCGGCCGTGAGAAGAGAACAGCTCGCACCGCACGACAACGGCACCGCCCCTTCGCCGGGGTGCGGTGAAGGGGCGGTGGGCGGGTGCGGCTGTACCGAGCGGGGGGTCAGTCCCGGCGTTCGGCTGCCACGGCCGGTTCGGTGGCGCCGACAACCGGCTCGGTGCCGTCAACCGGTTCCGCGCCGACAACCGGCGCGGACGTGACCTTCAGTTCGAGGGTGAGCGACCCCCCGCCCTCGGTCGTGAGGCGCAGCAGGAACGTGCCCTCGGCGTCGTCCGCGTAGATCTTCGGAAGGACGAGCAGGCCGTTCTCGTCGGTCTTCAGCTCGGTGAGGCCGCGAACGGGCTTGCCGTCGGCGTCCTTGAAGTAAGGGCCGTCGGTGTTCTCGGTGGGGTCGTCAGCGTCAGTGATCATGGTGGCGGTCACGGCCACACGGTCAGCGGCCGCTCCCTTCAGCGTGGCCTTGACCTCGATCTCCTCGGCGAACTCCGCTCCGGCCGCGGCCGTCAGCGCCTTGTCACCGGTGCGCTCGAGCGCGTCGGCCCGACGACCGGTGACGGACGCGAGGTAGTCGACGCCAGGCAGATCGCGGCCGTTGACGGTAGCGCGGACGGTGAATTCCCCGGTCTTCTCGCCGGCGGTCAGGGCGGGCGCGATGGCGATGCCGTCGTCCCCGGTGGCGACCAGGACCTTCGTACGTCCCTTGGTGAAGCGGGCGTCGGTGTCACCGACGATCTCGAAGGCGATCTCGGCCTTGCCGACCGCGGCTCCGGCACGGTTCTTCGCACGCGCCTTGACGCGCTCGCCGAACTCCTCGCCCGCCGTGGCCGCGAGCGTACCGCTGACCGCGTCCTCGATACGGGCGACGGTCTCGGTGGGCGTCGGAGCAGTCGTGTCGTCGCCGGGTTCGGGCTTCGACGGGGTGCTGGGTGCGGTCGGGGTGGTGGGCTCGGCCGGGGTGGCGGGCGCGGCCGGCGGCTTGGGGGCGGCGGGCTTGACGGGCGCGGGCTTCGCGGGCGCCGGGGCCACGGGGGCGGGCCGGGCGGGGCCCGGAGTGACATCGGTGTCGTCGCTGCGGTCGACCGGCAGCACGCCCGTGCCGTCCGGGACCTCGTGGGTGCCGCGGTTGTAGAAGTCGAACCAGGAGAGAACCGTGCGCAGGTACTCCCGCGAGTGGTTGTAACTGAGGATCGCCCGTTCCAGACCGGCCGACTGCGACAGGTCCCGGCCGTCGGCGCACAGGTACTTCCCCGCGGCGAGTGCGGCGTCGTAGATGTTGTTCGGGTCCTTGGCGCCGTCCCCGTTGCCGTCCTGGCCCCAGCCGGCCCAGGTGGACGGGATGAACTGCATCGGTCCGACCGCCCGGTCGTGGGTGCGGTCACCGTCGTACGCGCCGTCGTCGGTGTCGGAGATGTTGGCGAAGCCCACCCCGTTGAGCACCGGACCGAGTATCGGCGAGGTCGTCGTGCCGTCGGCGCCCACCCGGCCGCCGCTCGCGTGTCCGGACTCCACCTTGCCGATCGCGGCGAGCAACTGCCAGGGCAGACGGCAGGCAGGGTCGGCGGACTTCAGGGAGGCTTCGGCCCGCTTGTAGGCGTCGAGCACGGTGGCCGGAATACCGGCTTCGGCCGGGCCGGTCACCACCGGGGTCTGCGGAGTCACGCCTGGCTTGTTCGGGGTGTTGAGCGGTGGCAGGTCCGTGTAGTAAGGGGAGTCGCCCGTGGCCGTGCTCGCGGGCGGGGTGTCGTTGGTCCCCGCCGAGTTGCCGTCAGTGCCCGCCGCGGCCGACGTGACACCCGGCGCCTGCGACGCGGAGAGTGCGGCGACCGCGGCCGCCGCCACGGCCGTGCTGGTCGCTCCCCTGCGCAGCCGACGGCCGAATTGCGCTGCCATACGTGTGTTTCCTCCCCCTCGGCGGACTTCCGCGCTCCCCGCGCGCCACGCCAAGACCCTACGGCAATGCGGAACCCCCAGACACCGGATACCCGGCCGCTCTCGCGGGTTGTTCACCCCTCGGTCATCCGGGGTGAGGAAACCTGAAGAGATCAGGCGGAGATGAGGAAGAACTCGGCATGCGGGATGCGCCCGTCCGCAGGTCGGACGATCAGGGTCACGCATACTGGTGATATTTACCGGGTGACACTTCCGGGTCACGTGGCCCGCGACCTGCCTGACTGGGGTACTTCAATGCCGTTCACACTCAGCCATGCGGCGGCGGTGCTGCCGGGCATCAGGAGAGACGGCTCGACGCGTGGCCCATTGACCGCATCGGCGCTGATCGCGGGTTCGTTCGCGCCCGACATGACGTATTTCGCGGCGAGTCTGCACCCCGACGCGATGTTCTTCGGGGACGTGACACACAGCGTCAAGGGCGTGCTGACGGTCGATGTGGTGATCACCGCGGCGCTGGTGGGGCTGTGGCTGCTGGTCCGCGATCCCCTGGTGGCGTTGCTGCCGCGCGGCCGGCAGGGACAGGTGAATGCGCTGCTGTGCGGGCCCGCCCGGGCGCGGCGGTCGCCCGCAGCGAGGATGTCCCTCTTCTATGTCTCGGCCGTGCTCGGCGCGGCCACCCATGTGGTGTGGGACTCCTTCACCCACTTCGACCGCTGGGGGGTGCGGGCGGTACCGGCACTGAGCGAGCCGGTCGCCGGATTCCCCCTCTATACGTACACGCAGTACGGCAGTTCGGCGGTGGCGCTGGTCGTCGTCGCCTGGTTCACCGTCTCGGCGCTGCGCGGGGTGCCCGGACAGCTTCCGGTGCCGGCGGGGCTGCCGCTGCTCAGCGGCGGGGAACGGTTGACCGCCGGGGTGCTGATCGCGGTGTGCGTGCTGGCCGGGATGGCGCACCGCTGTCTGCGCTTCTACTGGTACTGGGGCCGGATCGACACACCTATGGACATCATCCCGACCGCCTGCTTCGGGGCGGGCACGGGGCTGGTGGCGGGGGTCGTGCTCTACGCCCTGGCGGTACGGCTCCGCCCACGCCGGACAGCCGCGGCCGACCCCCGCGAGAACGTTCCCGCGGACGGCGCGAGCGTGAGCTGAGCGGCACGTCGAGAGCGGGGAGGACCCGGGCCGGGCAGGCCACCAGCCCGCCCGGCCTCGTGGGCCTCAGTGCGCCGCCGACTCCCAGTCCGGGCCGACGCCCACCGAGACGTCCAGCGGTGCCCTCAGTTCGACCGCGGTCGACATCTCGTGGCGCACGATCTCCTCGACCCGCTCACGCTCGCCAGGGGCGAGTTCCAGGACGATTTCATCGTGGACCTGGAGCAGCATGCGCGAGTCGAGGCCCGCCGCTCGCAGGGCCGTGTCGACGCGCACCATGGCCAGCTTGACGATGTCCGCCGCTGTGCCCTGGATCGGCGCGTTCAGCGCCATCCGCTCGGCGGCTTCGCGGCGCTGGCGGTTGTCGCTGTTGAGGTCGGGCAGATAGCGGCGGCGGCCCAGCATCGTGGCCGTGTAGCCGGTGGCCCGGGCCTCGTCCACGACCCGGCGCAGATAGTCGCGGACCCCGCCGAAGCGCTCGAAGTACGTGTCCATCAGCACCCGCGCTTCGGCCGCCTCGATGTTCAGCTGCTGGGACAGGCCGAACGCCGAGAGACCGTACGCCAGTCCGTAGGACATCGCCTTGATCTTGCGGCGCATCTCGGCGTCGACAGCCGACCGCTCGACCCCGAACACCTGGGAGGCGACCGTGGTGTGCAGGTCCTCGCCCGAGGTGAACGCCTCGATCAGGTCCTCGTCCTCCGACAGATGGGCCATCACGCGCAGCTCGATCTGGCTGTAGTCGGCGGTCATCAGGGCCTCGAAGCCCTCACCGACCACGAATCCGCGCCGGATCGCCCGGCCCTCGTCGGTGCGCACCGGCACGTTCTGGAGGTTGGGGTCGGTTGACGAGAGCCGTCCGGTGGCAGCCACGGTCTGGCTGAAGGTGGTGTGGATCCGGTCGTCCGCGGCGATGGTCTTGATCAGGCCCTCGACGGTCGAACGCAGCCGCGCCTGCTCACGGTGGCGCAGCATGATCACCGGCAGCTCGTGCTCGGTCTGGGAGGCCAGCCAGGCCAGCGCGTCCGCGTCCGTGGTGTAGCCGGTCTTGGTCTTCTTCGTCTTGGGCAGGTTCAGCTCACCGAACAGCACTTCCTGGAGCTGCTTGGGGGAGCCGAGGTTGAACTCATGGCCGACCGCCGCGTGGGC
Organism: Streptomyces sp. NPDC127084; assembly: GCF_042724175.1. Taxonomy (NCBI): domain Bacteria; kingdom Bacillati; phylum Actinomycetota; class Actinomycetes; order Kitasatosporales; family Streptomycetaceae; genus Streptomyces; species Streptomyces sp. NPDC127084. Next base: position 9,414 of record NZ_JBHXFA010000027.1, on the reverse strand, counting down.
CTCCTTGACGGCCTGCTGCACGGCTCCTGCGAACTGCTGCTCCATCGCCTCCAGGTGGGCCCGGTCGGCGGCGATGCCATGCCGCTCCATCCGGGCCAGCAGCAGGGACGTCGGCAGCTCCACATCGTGGAGCAGGTCCGCCGCGCCCACCTCGGCCAGCTTCTCGCCGAATGCCTCGCCGAGGTCGAGGACGGCCCGGGCCTGCGCCATCAGGGCGTCCGCCTCGGCCTGCTCGTCGGTGCCGAAGGCGAGCTGGCCGTCCGCGGCGGCCGGGGCGAGCTCGCGGTGCAAATACTCCACGGACAGGGTGTCCAGCGCGAAGGAGCGGCGGCCCGGCTTGACGAGATAGGCGGCGAGCGCGGTGTCCATCGTCACGCCCTGGAGGTCCCAGCCGTGCTCGGGGAAGACCCGCAGCGCCTCCTTGGCGCTGTGCATCACCTTCGGGCGGGCCGGGTCGGCGATCCAGGCGGCGAAGGCGCGCTCGTCGGCCTCGTCCAGCTTGGTGGTGTCGAACCAGGCGGCACTGCCGGTCGCGGCGGCCAGGGCGATCTCGCTGACGCTGCCGACCCCCAGGGCCCAGCTCGCGACCGTGGCCACCCCGAGCGGCTGCCCGCCGTGGGTCTCCAGCCATGGGGCCAGCTCACCGGTGCCCAGCACGCTGCCGTCGAGCTCCACCCCGGCGGCCGGGGCGGGGGCCTCTTCCTCCTCGGCGCCCGGGTCGACCGCGAGCAGCCGCTCCCGCAGGCTGGGGTTGCGGATCTCCAGGACCTCCAGGAATCCCTTCAGCGCCGTCCTGTCGTACGGAGCGCGCTCCAGGTCGGCGACGGTCCTGGGCAGCTCGACGTCGCGGACCATCTCGGTCAGTCGGCGGTTGAGCTTGACGGCTTCCAGATGGTCGCGGAGTGCCTGGCCCACCTTGCCCCTGACCTCGTCGGCGCGCTCCACCAGCTCCGCGAACGAACCGAACTGGTTGATCCACTTCGTGGCGGTCTTTTCACCGACGCCGGGGATGCCCGGCAGGTTGTCCGACGGGTCGCCGCGCAGAGCGGCGAAGTCCGGGTACTGGCGCGGCGAGAGCCCGTACTTCTCCTCGACCTTCTCCGGGGTGAAGCGGGTGAGCTCGGAGACGCCCTTGGTCGGGTAGAGCACCGTGACATGGTCGGTGACCAACTGGAACGAGTCCCGGTCACCGGTGACGATCAGCACCTCGAAGCCCGCGGCCTCCGCCTGGGTGGCGAGGGTCGCGATGATGTCGTCGGCTTCGAAGCCGTCCACCGCGAAGCGCACCGCGTTCATGGTGTCGAGCAGTTCGCCGATCAGCTCGACCTGCCCCTTGAACTCGTCCGGGGTCTTGGAGCGGTTCGCCTTGTACTCGGGGAAGTCCTCGGAGCGCCAGGTCTTCCGGGACACGTCGAAGGCGACGGCGAAATGCGTAGGCGCCTCGTCGCGCAGGGTGTTCGCCAGCATGGACGCGAAGCCGTAGATGGCGTTGGTCGTCTGGCCGCTCGCCGTGGTGAAGTTCTCCGCGGGCAGCGCGAAGAACGCCCGGTACGCCAGGGAGTGCCCGTCCATGAGGAGCAGGCGCGGGCGGGTTTCGTCTGGGGTCTTCTTCGATGCTGTCTCTGCCACGAACACGATCCTCCCACGGAGCACTGACAACGCTTCCCGCGACGGTCGGCGGGGCCACGGGGCCGGGCCGTGCCGGCGAAGACCGGCCCAGGCCCGTCCCGAGACCAGCCGGGACCGGCCGGGGCCGCGCCTGCGGCCGACCGAAGCCGACCGGGTCACAGCCGCCGTCGCGTGACAGGATCTATAGCGAAGTAGACTCATTCCGCGCTCGAGGAGGAGCACGATGGCCAGCAAGCCGCCCTCCGGCGACCCGGTTCAGGACGCGCCCGAAGTGGCAGCGCCCCAGCATGCCGCTGCCGGGCTGCCCGCCGTGGGGCACACGCTGAGGATGGCGCAGCGGCAGATGGGGATGGCACGCACGGCCAGGACCCTGCTCAAGGTGAACCAGAAGGACGGCTTCGACTGCCCCGGCTGCGCCTGGCCCGAAGCCGACAAGCGGCATGTGGCGGAGTTCTGCGAGAACGGCGCGAAGGCGGTCGCCGAGGAGGCGACGCTGCGCCGGGTGACGCCCGGATTCTTCACCGCGCATCCGGTGTCCGTGCTGGAGCGGCGCAGCGGGTACTGGCTGGGTCAGCAGGGCCGTATCACCGAGCCCGTGTATCTGCCCGAGGGAGCCGACCACTACGAGCCGGTGACCTGGGAGCGGGCGTTCGCGATCATCGCCGAGGAGCTGACGGCCCTCGCGTCCCCGGACGAGGCGCTGTTCTACACCTCGGGCCGCACCAGCAACGAGGCGGCTTTCCTGCTCCAGCTGTTCGCCCGCGAGTTCGGCACGAACAATCTGCCCGACTGCTCCAACATGTGCCATGAGTCGTCGGGCTCGGCGCTGACCGAGACCCTGGGCGTGGGTAAGGGAAGCGTCTCGCTGGAGGATCTGCACCAGGCCGATCTGATCATCGTCGCGGGCCAGAACCCTGGCACGAACCATCCGCGGATGCTGTCCGCGCTGGAGAAGGCCAAGGAGTCCGGAGCGCGGATCATCTCGGTGAACCCGCTGCCGGAAGCCGGTATGGAGCGGTTCAAGAACCCGCAGACCGCGAAGGGTCTGCTGAAGGGCGCCGCGCTGAACGATCTGTTCCTCCAGATACGGATCGGCGGGGACCAGGCGCTCTTCCGTCTCCTCAACCGGCTGATCCTGGAGACCGACGGCGCGGTCGACGAGGATTTCGTACGGGAGCACACGCACGGTTTCGAGGAGTTCGCCGCCGCGGCCCGGGCCGCGGACTGGGACGAGACGCTCGCCGCGACCGGTCTGGAGCGCTCCGGGATCGAGCAAGCGCTGCGCATGGTGCTGGAGTCCGAGCGGACGATCGTCTGCTGGGCGATGGGGCTGACCCAGCACAAGCACTCCGTGGCCACCATCCGCGAGGTGGTCAACTTCCTGCTGCTGCGCGGGAACGTCGGCAGGCCGGGCGCGGGGGTCTGCCCGGTGCGCGGGCACTCCAATGTGCAGGGCGATCGCACGATGGGGATCTTCGAGCGGCCGTCGAACGCGTTCCTCGACGCCTTGGAGAAGGAGTTCGGCTTCGCACCGCCGCGCCACCACGGTATGGACGTGGTGCGTTCCATCCGGGCCCTGCGCGACGGAGAGGCGAAGGTGTTCTTCGCGATGGGCGGCAACTTCGTCGGAGCCACTCCGGACACGGAGGTCACGGAGGCCGCGATGCGGCGCGCCCGGCTGACGGTGCACGTGTCGACGAAGCTCAACCGCTCGCATGTGGTCACCGGTAGGCGGGCGCTGATCCTGCCGACCCTCGGCCGCACCGACAAGGACGTGCAGCGGAGCGGGAAGCAGTTCGTCACCGTCGAGGACTCCATGGGCATGGTGCACGCCTCCCGGGGCAATCTGCCGCCGGCGAGCGAGCACCTGCTGTCGGAGCCGGCGATCGTGGCGCGGCTGGCGCGGGCCGTGCTCGGTCGGGGATCGCGGACCCCGTGGGAGGGCTTCGAGCAGGACTACGCGGCAATCCGCGACCGGATCGCCCGGGTGGTCCCGGGTTTCGAGGACTTCAACCGGCGGATCGCCCGGCCGGGCGGTTTCACACTGCCGCACCTGCCAAGGGACGAGCGCCGCTTCCCCACCACCACGGGCAAGGCCAATTTCACTGCGGTGCCCGTCGAGTACCCCAGGCTCCCCGAAGGCCGGCTGCTGCTCCAGACCCTGCGCTCGCACGATCAGTACAACACCACGATCTACGGTCTCGACGACCGCTACCGCGGCATCAAGGGCGGTCGCCGCGTCGTGCTCGTGCATCCGGACGACGCCCGCGCGCTGGGCTTCGAGGACGGTGCGTATGCCGATCTGGTGAGCGAGTGGAAGGACGGCGTCGAGCGCAGGGCGCCCGGATTCCGGGTGGTGCACTACCCCACCGCGCGGGGCTGCGCCGCCGCGTACTACCCGGAGACCAACGTCCTGGTGCCGCTGGACTCCACCGCCGACACCAGTAACACCCCCGCGAGCAAGTCCGTGGTGGTCCGTCTGGAACAATCACCGACCACCTAAGCGTTTGCTCAGGCGGCTGGGGACAGCCGAAGGCAGACGTGTGAGTGGACGAAGTGACGGACGTCGGACGACACCGACGCCGTACGCAGACGAACGGAGCCGGGCCCATGGGCGAGCAGACCACCGTGAAGTTCCCGCAGGAAGTCATCGACGAGTACGCGGCGCTCGGCGTCGACCTGCCCGCCCTCTTCTCGGCGGGGCATCTCGGCAACCGCATGGGCGTCCGGATCGTCGAGGCCTCGGCGGAGCGCGTGGTGGGCACCATGCCGGTGGAGGGCAACACCCAGCCGTACGGGCTGCTGCACGGCGGCGCTTCCGCCGTGCTGGCCGAGACCCTCGGTTCGGTGGGCACCATGCTGCACGGCGGCATCTCCAAGATCGCCGTCGGTGTGGACCTGAACTGCACCCACCACCGGGGGGTGCGCTCCGGGATGGTCACCGGGGTGGCCACCCCGGTGCACCGGGGCCGCTCCACCGCCACCTACGAGATCGTGATCACCGACGAGCAGGACAAGCGGGTCTGCACGGCGCGGCTGACCTGCCTGCTCCGCGACGTCCGCCCCCAGGACGCGGAGAACGTCCGGGGAGCCGGCGCCTGATCCGCCCGGCCGCGTCCCGCGCCCTGGCACGCACAAGCGAGGACCGGTGTTCGCCGCGCGCGCCCGACGGCGAGGCACACGAGCCGGTATCCGCCCGGGCGGCCGCGCACCAGGGGTGTGGTGCGGGATCCGTACAGCGGCGGTGCCGCCCGGCTCGGCCGCCGGGATCGGCACCGATGCCGGGCCGGTGCGCCGGGGAGGCGGGCGGGCAGTGGAGTCGTACCCGCCCGCCCGGACACCGGGCTGGTCAGCGGGCCACTGGGAGGCTGATGCCGCTGAGTCCGGCCCGGACGGACAGTTGCGTCCCGGCCGGGTAGCGCAGGGTGTAGTGGTGGTCGGTCGAGATCAGCACCACTCCCAGCCGATGCCCCTTCTTGAAGACGTAGTCCTGCGGCTGCATGGCCCACTGAAGCCGGTACTCACGCCCTTCGACGACCTTGCTCTGGTGGGTCCGGGAGTAGCGGTTGCGGACGTCGAGCCAACCACGCGAGACAATCTTGAAGTCAGCGGTCTCGGTGCGGTGGACGGTCCGGTATGCGCAGCCGGTGTCGCCGGGGATGCCTTCGCCGTAGCAGACCTGCCGTGAGGTGTCCGGGACGGTGGCCGCGACGGCACGGGTGTCGGTGCCGTAGTCGACCAGCAGCGCCGTGAGATACGGGGACGTGCCGGTGAGCGAGGCGCGTACCGACAGCTCCGGGGTGCCGTTGAGCCGCAGATCGGCCCGCAGCGGGCCGGTGGTGTACGCGAGCCGGTCGGGACGGGCCGTGTCGGGGGCGGCGGCCAGTTGCTCGGCGGGGACGGTACGGCCCGCGTCGGTCATGGTCTGCCGTACGGGCCCTCCGGGGAGCGTCGAGAGTCCGTCGGCGTTCAGCCGCAGGGTGAGGTCGCGGGTGGAGCGCTCGGGCCACTCCTCCTGCTGCCTCCAGCTGAAGTCCGCCTGCTCGACATCGACGCGGGGTGCGCTGAGGACGCCGTTGCCGAGTCCGTACAGGAAGTGGTCGAACCACTGGTGCAGTTGGTTCAGCCACTCCTCCATTCGCAGCGGCATCGGGTTGACATGACCCGCCTGGTGTACCCAGAGCTTGCGGGGCACATGGTGCTTCCCGAGGGCCTCCCAGAGCTGCCCGAAGTGCTGGGTCTTCACGTTCCAGTCGTTGCCGCCGTGTACGACGAAGACCCCGGCCTTGATCTTGCGTACGTCCTTCAGATAGTCCCGCTCCTGCCAGAAGCGGCCGAAGTCGCCACTGACCCGGTCCTGTTCGGCGGTCAGCCGGTCGATCGCAGGCTTGCAGACCTCGCGGTCGGCGCGGGTGTAGACGTACTTGGCGAGCACATCGGCGTCCTCACCCTGATAGCCGCCGGGCGCCACGACTCCGCCGCCCGAGCGGTAGTAGTCATACCAGGAGGAGATCCCGGAGATCGGCACGATCGCCTTGAGCCCTTCGACCCCGGTGGTCGCGACGGCGGTCGGCAGGGTGCCGTTGTACGAGATGCCCATCATCGCCGCGTTCCCCGTGGACCAGTCGGCGCCGACGGGCCTGCCATCCGGGTCCCAGCCCTTGGCGCGGCCGTTCAGCCAGTCGACGGCGGCCTTGGCGCCTAGGGTCTCTTCGCGTCCGCCCGAGGCAGGGCAACCGGTGGAGCCACCGGTGCCGAGGCTGTCGACCTGGGCGACGGCGTAGCCGCGCGGCAGGAAGTAGTTGTCGGTGTAGCCGGACCAGACGACGGACGATCCGCGCGCGGCGAGGGCGGCGGAGCCCCCGGAAGTGCTCGCGAGGCCGGGAACCCGCTCCCCCGGTCCCGGCTGCCCGCCGACCGGGAGTCCGTCAGCGTCCACGTCGACGTTGTGGTACTGGACCTTGTTCCCGCCCGCCCAGTAGGGGCTGGCCTCGATGATCGTGGCGACCCTGAGCCCCTGGTCCGTCTCCCTGGGCCGCAGGATCCGCATGCGTACGGTGTCGCGGCGCCCGTCGCCGTCGCTGTCCACCTCCGTCTCGATGTCCACCTGCTGGTGGACGGCGTCGGCGCGGGAGAACACCGGCTGCGTCGCGCCATCGGCGATACCGAGCGCGGGGGTGGTCTCCGCGCGCGCAACGGGCGCGGAGAACGCCGTCAGCAGGGAGGCGGCGAGAGCCGCCGTGCCCCAACTGCGGGCCCTCCTCGCGAAAAACGCGAAACCCGTGGGAGTCACGGGAGTCATGGGACTTACGCGGCGTGCGAATCCGCCGAAACCGCTGAAACGGTGTCCCTTGGCCTTGCCTGTTCGGGTGGCTCTCGCCATCGTGCCTGCCTCCAGGGCCTGGGTTGGTGACGATTGCGCGGGACGCGCGGACATATTCCACCGCTCCCCCACCAACCGCACCAGACCACACAGGCGCCAACACCCCTTTTGGCTAAGTCCCCTTGCCCCGAACGCGTCAGTCCGTAGCGTGGAGCCATGGGGTTCTCGGCGCACTCACCGGCCCGGACCGCCGTCGGCGCGCTCCTGGTGACCGGCGCCCTCATGGCCGCGGTCGCCTGCTCGTCCACGGGCCAGACCGCCACCGGAACCGGTGGCACCTCCGGCTCCCCCACCGCCCCGACCCCGGACACCCCCGCGGAGATCTGCACCGGGCTGGTCACCTACTGGGTCGAGGAGGCACTCAAGGGAAACAAGTGGGCGGGGCTCGACTGGGAGCAGAAGGGCCTGTCCAATGAGCAACTCGTAATCCACGACGCAGTGTTGGCGGAAGCGCGCGCCGAGGAGAAGCGGAATGGCCGGACCGCGGCCGTGACATGGCTCAGGCGCGAGGTCAGCGCGCGATGCACGGCGCGGAACGGAGCCACCGGCAGCTCCGAGAACTGGCGCCTTACCCAGTGAGGGGTCCGGGAGGCGGCCGGCTCCTCCGCCGGTCTCCAGGCGGGAACGATCTACCGAAGAGCTGAGGCGGAACCTCGGGGGAAGGCCACAGGTGCTCGCGGGGCCGCCGAACAACTTTTCCCGAAGTTAACGCTGAGTAGCGATCGCCGGCCTGGGGAACCGGGCGGCGCGCGGCGCGGGACGGCCGCTGGACACCTCGGCGGGCAGCGGAGACGGCCCCATCCCGTCAGTACCAAGATATACCGATGCCCCTTAGCAGAACTGGGAGTTCTCACTATGTGAGAAACCGGCCGACGGCCGGAAACGCCCTATCTGCCTACACAGTGCCCACGCCCTCTCCCTCGTGGCATAACAAGACAGTCACATCCTGACCTACCCCGCTCCCAGAGTCCGCCGGCTGCGCTTAGAGTCACGCCCAGTCACCGCGCCGCCGGGAGCTTCCACGGGAATGGCATCGCCACACCCTTCAGCACGCCCGGCAACGGAAACGGCACCTCAACCATGAGGAGGCCGCCAGGAAAGGACACAGCGTGCGACACCGTTCCTTGCTCATTCTCACCGCCGTGGTCACCACGGGAGCACTCAGCCTCACCGCCTGCGGTTCGCGCGACGACGCCAACGGCGGCTCCAAGGACAGCGGCGACAAGACCACCGTGGTCATCGGCGTCGACGCCCCGCTGACCGGCTCGCTCTCCGCCCTGGGCATGGGCATCAAGAACTCCGTGGACCTGGCGGTCAAGACCGCCAACAAGAACAACGAGGTCCCCGGTGTCGAGTTCAAGATCGAGTCGCTCGACGACCAGGCCCAGCCGTCGTCCGGCCAGGCCAACGCCACCAAGCTGGTCGGCATGAAGGAAGTCCTCGGCGTCGTCGGCCCGCTGAACTCCGGCGTGGCCCAGTCCATGCAGGGCGTGTTCAACTCGGCGAACCTCACCCAGGTCTCCCCCGCCAACACCGGTCCCGCGCTGACCCAGGGCGACAACTGGGGCAAGGGCGAGAAGAAGCGTCCGTTCAAGACCTACTTCCGCACCGCCACCACCGACGCCATCCAGGGCAAGTTCGCCGCCCAGTACCTGTACAACGACGCCAAGAAGAAGAAGGTCTTCGTCGTCGACGACAAGCAGACCTACGGCGCCGGTCTGGCCGCGATCTTCTCCGCGGAGTTCGAGCGTCTCGGCGGCAAGGTCGTCGAGAGCGACCACATCACGGTGAAGGAGACCGACTTCTCCAGCACCGCTGACAAGGTCAAGTCCTCCGGCGCGGACTCGGTCTACTTCGGCGGCCAGTACCCCGAGGGCGGTCTGCTCGCCGACCAGATCAAGAAGGCCGGCGCCAAGGTCCCCGTGATGGGTGGCGACGGTCTCCTGGACCCGCAGTTCATCAAGGCCTCCGGTGTGGCCAACGAGGGTGACCTCGCCACCTCCATCGGATACCCGGTGGAGAAGCTGGAGACCGCCAAGAAGTTCATCGCGGACTACAAGGCCGAGGGCTACAAGGACCCGTACGCGGCCTACGGCGGCTACTCCTACGACGCTGCCTGGTCCATCATCCAGGCGGTCAAGGCGGTCGTCGCGGCGAACGGCAACAAGGTCCCGGAGGACGCCCGCGCCAAGGTCACCGAGGCGATGGGCAAGGTCTCCTTCGAGGGTGTGACCGGCGCGGTCGCCTTCGACGAGTTCGGCGACACCACGAACAAGCAGCTCACCGTCTACGTCGTCAAGAACGGCGAGTTCGTGGACGTCAAGAGCGAGACGTTCAAGGACTGACCCTCCACCGCAGCACCCTGCACCACCACATGATCCAGCCCGCGCGAGGGCGCAAAC
>NZ_JBHXFA010000026.1:0-56773 GCF_042724175.1 Streptomyces sp. NPDC127084 | reverse complement strand
TGCCGGCTGGCGGCGCCCCCGGGTGCGTGGGGAAGCCGGGGCCCGCCGACTGCCGGCATGGCGCCTGACGCTCCACCCGTTCGGCGCCTCACCCGATGGCGCCCTGCGAACGCGGCGTCATCTGCACCCTTCAGTCGCGCCGTGCCACCAGGCGGTACGCGTTGGCCAGGCCGAGGCGCTCCGCGAACGGCGCGAGAGCCCGGTCCATCAGGGTCGCCGCCAGCAGGGCGGGCACCCCAGCCAGCAGTATCGAGGTGCGCAGCGCGCGCCTCGTCGGGCCGGGTCTGGCAGGAAGCCAGGGGAGGTCGTCCCTGGGGGCCGCCTCGTCCAGGCCCAGCCAGACCGCCGCCACCAGATCGACCGCTTCGTGCGCCGATCCGTGCTGCTGCGCCACCACCGTGAAACCGAGCCCTGCCAGCGCCCGGCGTAGATTGGCCACCGGGACCAGATGCAGATGCTGCGGCTGGAGCCAGGGGAGCCACCAGCGCCCGAGCAGCCGGGCATAGCGGCTGTCCGGGTCCGGCACCTCGATCACCAGATGCCCGCCGGGGCGCAGTGCCGCACGGGCCGCCTCCAGCTCCCGCACCGGCTCGGTGCTGTGCTCCAGGTAGTGGAACATGCTCAGCACGTCGTATTCGCCGGTCAGCCCCGGCGCGAGCTCCGTGAAGCCACCTCGGTGGCCACGCTCGACCCGCCCCTCGCGGGCGGCGAGCTCGGCGCCATCGGAGCGGTCGAGCCCGTCGAATACCACGTCCGGCAGCACCTCCCTGGCCACCTCGCAGAAGTGCCCGTGGCCCGTACCCACGTCCAGCCACCGCTTTGCCTCGCCGACGTACGGGAGCACTGATTCGGCACGGCGCCGGTAGGAGGCGGTGCGCCCGCTGAACATCCCGTCGAGCTGCCGCTCGCCGAGGCCGTCATAGAAGTCCCGGTAGTAGAAGTCGAGCCCCCGGGCGTTGAGGCGCGGGTTCTGAAAGAGGTGCCGACAGGAGTGGCAGCGGTCGATCCGGAACGTGCCGGGCTTGTGCTGGAGCAGGTCGGTTGTACGCAGCTGCCCGCCGATCCGCGCCGAGCCGCACCATGGGCAGGTGTGCCGCATCGGCTCGAAGAACGCCTGCGGGCCGTCGGCGAGCTCCGTCCGGTACGCGGAGCGCAGTGCGGCCACCCGTTCATGCCGTGGCTGCTGGGGACGTGAACGCTCGGGGCGGGGCGTCATACGGCGTTCTCCTCGGGGTCCTGGGTGTCGGTGGCGTCCTGGCGGGCGAGGCGTTCCAGATGGGCGGCGGCAGCCGCGGCGCCGCCCGCCGAACGGAACGCGGAAGCGATCGTCCGGGCCGCGGCCCGGTATCCGGGCGTGTACAGCACGGCATCGATGGCCGCCCCGATTCTGGCCTCGGTCGCCCGGCCGAAGCGGACCCTTACCCCGGCACCCGCGTCGGCGACCTGCGCGGCGATCACCGGCTGGTCGTCCCTGATCGGTGCCACCACGAGCGGGACCCCGTGCCACAGCGACTCGCACACCGTGTTGTGACCCGCGTGGCAGACCACCGCGTCGACCTGCCTGAGCAGCGCGAGTTGCGGCACCACGGGGACGGAGAGCAGGTCCTTGTCCTGGTCCAGATGCGCGGAACCGGCGCCCAGGACACCCTCCGGGTCCACGATCACGGCCTGCATCCGGTCGCTTCGGGCCCGCAGCGCCCGGGCGCACTCGGTGAGGAAGCGCTGACCCACATCGGTGTTCGCGGTGCCGAGGGTGACCAGGACAGTCGCCCGTTCCTGGTCGAGCCACTCCCAGGGAAAGCCGGCCGGGCTGGGACGCGCGGTAAGAGAGGGGCCTACCCAGCGGATCCGGTCCCCGCCGCGGGCCGGCGGGCCTGCCAGCTCCTCGGTGGTGAAAGCCAGTACCAGGTGTGGTGAGAAGCGGGGGTCGGCCGTTCCGTCCGGGGCGCCGATACGCCCACGCAGCTCTTGCAGGAGCGTCTCGTTCCAGGCCGCGACCTTCGGCATCGACGCCAGCACGTCGGCGAACTCCGCCGAAGTCGTCGCCGACGTCGCCCACCTCACCCCCAGCCGCTCGGCGACCAGCCCGCCGGCCGCCGCCTGCTGGTCGGCGACCACCACATCGGGACGGAACACCTCCACCGCGTCCCGTACCCCTTCCGCCATCGCGTCGGCGAGCGGCACCAGAAACCGCTCCCAGAGGAAGCGCAGCGCCTCAGGGCCCCGGATGTCCGCGGGCCGTTCCGGACCGTCCGCCCAGGACGCGGGGGACGGGAACACCAGTGCGTCCCGTCCGGCGAGGCGATGCACTGCCTCGGGCAGCCCCGCCCATGCCACCTGGTGTCCCCGTTCGGCCAGCGCCGCCCCCACCCCCACCAGCGGATTGATATGCCCGACGAGTGGCGGGACGACGAACAGGTAGCGGCTCACGGCACGTTCACCTCCACGGGCACGGCAGGCGGCGGACTGTCGTGCCGGTGCGGATGGCGCCCGATCCAGTCGAGTACGAGATCGCGCACCCGCCCCGGGGCCTCCACCAGGACCGAGTGCTCATGACCAGGCAGCAGCACCGTCCGGCACCGGGGAAGCAGCGCGCGCAGCCACGGCGCCTGCTCGGCGAGGTCGGAGTCCTCGCCGTAGACCGCGAGCACCGGGCAGCGCAGTGAACGCATCCGCCGTTCGCCGACCACCTCGCAGGCGGTGACCTCGGCGGCGATCGCGGTGTCCCGCACCAGCCGTCCCGCGGCTTTCGCCAGCCGTGCCGTGTGCCCGCCGCGGTGCGCGGTGATCCAGTCGAGGGCATCGCGCTCGTTGGCCGTCATCTCGTGCCGCACCCGGTCCAGCAGGCCGGAGATCTTGAGTGCCCAGGAGTGCGTGGCCGGCTCCGACTCGATGACCGCGATGCTCGCCACCTGCTCGGGGTGCCGAAGGGCGTAGCCGAACGACACCGTGCCACCGAAGGAGTTGCCGACCAGGTGCACCGGACCGTGGATCTCCAGACGGGCGAGCAGCGCCCCGAGGTCGCCCGTGAACGCGTCAAGGCTGTACCCCGTGGCCGGGCGCTCACTCCGGCCGTGCCCCCGCTGGTCGTACATCACCACGTCGAGTCCGGCCGCTGCGAAGGCCGGGGCGATGGTGAAGTAGTAGCTCGCCAGACTGTCGGTCAGCAGACCGTGCAGCAGGACGACGGTGGCCCTGGCCGGGCGTCCGTCGCCGGGAGCGAGCCGTTGCACGTGCAGCCGGATGCCGTCGGCCTCGATGATCGCCATCGGTCAGTCCGCTCCCGCGCTCTTGAGGCAGTGGGCGACATACTCGACAAGCCGGCCCACGGTCAGCTCGATGATGTCGTCGAGCTCCATGGACGCCACGAACTCGGCGAAGTTGACCGTCCGCCCGTAGCGTTCCTCCAGATGACCGGCCAGGGTGACGAGGTCGATGCTCTCGAACTCCAGATCCCGGCTGAACCGGGTCTCCATCCCGATGTCGGTGTCGTCAAGTCCGCAGTCCTCCAGGACCAGTCCGATCATCGCGGTGATATCGGCGAGGATCTCGTTCTGGTCCGCGCGTAACGGCCCTGCAGGCTGTGTCGTGGTCACTTCCCGTCCTCCTCGTCGCTTGCTGTTCCGGAGCGCTCAGGGTCGCTCGGGCTGGTCGATCCGTTCGGGCCGCCGGTCCGCGCCACCACGTAGGAGCGCTCCGGCAGTCCTGGGGGATTGCTCACCTGCTCGCAGATGACCAGATGGGTACGCAGCGGCACACCCGAGGCCGTACGCACCTCCACGGTCAGCCGGTCCTGTGCCGCGGACACCACCGCGAAGTCCTTGGGACGGCCCCCGAATCCGGTGCCCTCCGCCTTGGCGGCTGCCTCCTTCGCCGCCCAGAAGCGGGTGAACCACAGCGTCTCGGATTCACCGGTGCCAGCCTGGCAGGCGGCCAGCAGCTCACGTTCCCCGGTGCCCAGGGCGGCGGTCAGCGTGGTCGCGGGGCGTTCGGTGATCTCCTCGATGTCGATTCCCGGACCGCCGGCGTTGCCACCGCCGCCCGCATCCGTTGGGGCGCGGGGTGCCACGAGGGCGACAGCCGCTTCGGCCCGGTGGGCGATCGACACGGACAGGGGTGGCAGCGTCCGGCCGTGCCGTCCTCTCACCACGGGCCGGCCGGCCGTGTCGTTGTCCACGTGCAGCTCGGCCGGGAAGACCGGGCCCTCGCCTCGCTGCCAGAGATATCCGCGTACCGCGTCCTTGGCGGCGATGCGGCCCAGCAGCCACTGCCGACGTCCGCGCGGTGGTTGCCGATCGTAGGCCTGGCGCTCGGCACTGCCCAGCATGTTGCGCATGATGAGATCACGCGATGCCAGGTCAGGCCACCGTTCATGGACCAGGGACCAGCCACCCGCGCGGTCCTCGGACAGTGTGTTGCGCTCGGGGAATCGCTCGACCGGCCGGGTCTTGGGATCGTTGTCGAAGCGGCGGTCCTGCCAGCCGTCCAGCTCGGCCCACACCGTGCCCCCGGAGAGCAGCAGGGCATCGGCTTCGAGCAGGGAACCGGTCAGCGAGGTGACGCGGACCAGGCACTCCAGCACGGTGCCGGGCGGGGGTGGCGGGCCGAAGAACCGCATCCGCCGCATCCGCACGGGGAACACCACGGTCCTCTCGGTGGCGGTCGCCATGATCCAGTAGCCGAGTACCTGCCCGACGTTGTCCAGCAGCGCACCGGGTGCGGACGGCACGGTCAGTACGGCGCGTACATGCCAGTCGCCGATACCGGTCAGCTCGGTCACACCCTGGTACGCGGGGCCGTGGAACATCCAGCGCTCGTCGTACAACTGGGATGCCTTGTGCTCTGGTCGGCGCTCGTCACGGAACACGCCGCGGTCCCAGGCGGGTGGTGGCGGGCCATGGCGTACGGCGAGCTCGACTGTCGCACGGGCGTGCGGGCCGAAGGACACCTCGGCGCGGTCGATTCCCGACGGGGTGACGGTGACGGCGACGTCCATCGGCTCCGCGGCCGTCAGCCAGCGGTCGAACCGGGCGTCGTGGACGGCGGTCGCGCGCATACCGGGGGCGCTGCGTTCGGCCGCGTCCATCATGTGGTGGACGATCGTGGTGGCCGGGACCACCGGCCAGCGGTCAGCGACATCGGGCCAGCCCGGACGCTGCCGGAAGAAGCAGTGGTCGAGGAGATACGGCATGGAGTCCGGCCCGACCCGGACCGTGAACGCGGACCTTGCGGGGGCCGGGCCGGCCGTCGGGGTCGTCGGCGGTGTGCGGCGCATCGCACGTGCCGTGGGCTTCCGCAGCGGCGGCGCCGGGTGGTCGGCGGCGGCGATCAGTTCGGCGGTGGCTGCGGCGGTGTCCCGCATCAGCGCATCGAGTGCGGCGAGTACGGGGAATCGCGTCGCTGCGGCGACGGGTGCGGCGGTTGGGAACGGTGTGGCCTGCACGGCCGGTGCGGAGGGCGTGGGCGGTAGCGAAGTGGCCATCGTGCGCCGGGGTGGCTCCGGGAGCAATGAGGCGCGCAGCGCGGCGGCGGTGCCGCGCTCCAGCGAAACCAGGGCGCCGCTCAGATCCAGCCGCACGGGCGGCAGTGTTCTCGGCTCGGCGGCCGCGACGCCTGCGGCTGTGACCGTGGTCCTGGTTGTGGCTGTGGGAGGGTGGTCGACCACATCGGGCCGCACCGGAGCGCCCTCCGCCCACAAGGCCACCGCAACCCGCCGCAGTTGTGCGAGACCGGAGCGATGGGGCGAGTTGGCCGCCACCACCAGATGCTCCCGGCCCGCCAGTGTGTCGTCGATCAGCGAGCCCAACTGCCCTGTGCCGACCTGAATGAACGCCCGGTGGCCGGACACGTACAGTGCTTCGGTCAGTTGCCGGAACCGGACCGGCTCCAGCAGATGCCGCACGAACAGCGCGCGGATCCCCGCCTCGTCGTCGGGGAACGGAGCCGCCGTGGTACCCGACCAGACCGGCACCGACGGCCGGTGCAGGGCGAATCGCTCGGCCGCCGCCCGGAAGGGTCCCAGACTCGGCTCCAGCATCGGGGTGTGGAATCCGGACCGGAACGGCAGTACCCGGCAGAGCACTCCATCGGCCCGCAACGCGCCCACGAACTCCTCGACGGCGTCCGGCGGCCCACACACCATCGACTGATGGGGCGCGTTGTCATGGGACAGACTCACCGGAAGACCGGAGTCCCGGAGCGCCTCCGACACCCGCAGCGCGGACCTGCCGACGGCGGCGAAGGCGAGATCGGGCACGGTGACGGTGTCGGGGTCGAGCGAGGCCATGAAGTCGTCGACGGCGCGCTCGGCATACATCCCGGCGGCCGCCATCGCCGTCCACTCCCCGATGCTGTGCCCGGCCATCGCGTCCGCTACGATGCCCATCCGGCGCAGCGCCGCGTCCAGCAGCCGCCCCACCGCGACCACACCGAGACCGTGCCGGCCGATGTCGTCGGCATCGGCGGCGGCCGTACCGTTGCCCGCACCGCCCGCCGTGGCCAGCCCGAAGTGCTCGGCGATCCCTTCGACTCGCGGTGCGAAGTCGCCTTCGAGGCCCGGGAAGACAAAGGCCACGCGGCCGGGGCGGGCGCCCGCGAGCAGCGGTTCCGGAGCGAACCAGACGTCGTTGCGACCGCGCCAGGCCTGGCCCCTGGCGGCGGCGCGCCGGGCCAGTGCCAGCCGTTTGGGGGTGGGGCCGACGATGCCCAGCCGGACCCGGCCCGCCGGATCCGCGGCCGCGGAAGGTGCGATCCCCGTGGCCAGTACGGTGCGGTCGTCGGCGTCCAGCAGGGCGGCCAGCCGCTCCGGGGTGTCGGCCGCGAGCAGCAGCATCCGCTCCGGCTCCGCGACGGACAGAGTCCGGTGCGCCCCAGCGTTCGACCCCGTTGCCCCTGACGACCTCGTTGACCTCGTTGACTCCTCTGACTCCGGGGCCTGTTCGAGGATCACATGAGCGTTGATCCCGCCGAAACCGAAGGCGTTCACCGCCGCGCGGCGCCCGCTGCCCGACGCCGTCTCCCAGGGAACCGGACGTGCCAGCGGACGGAAGCGGGTGTCAGCGACGGCGGGATGCGGGTCATCACAGTGCAGTGTCGGCAGCAGCATCCCGTGATGGACGGCCAGCGCCGCCTTGACCAGGCCCGCCACCCCCGCCGCGGGCATGGCATGGCCGATCATCGACTTCACGGAACCGATGACCGGCCACTCTTCCCCGGGACGGTCACCACGAGGGCCCACGGGAGGTCCGAACACCTCGGCCAGCGTGTGCAGTTCGGCCGCGTCTCCGGCCGGCGTCGCGGTGCCGTGCGCCTCCAGCAGACCGATGGAACCCGGGGCGGCGGGATCGATGCCGGCCGCCCGCCATGCCTGCCGTACCGCCCTGATCTGGCCGCCCGGATCGGGGTTGACCAGCCCCGCCGTACGGCCGTCGCTGCTCACCCCCGTGCCCCGGATCACCGCGTAGACACGGTCACCGTCCCGCTCCGCGTCCGCCAGCCGCTTGAGTACCACCACCCCCGTGCCCTCGCCGATCAGGATGCCGTCCGCGTCGCGGTGGAACGGGCGGACGCGCTGGCTCGGCGACAGTGCGCGCAGCTGCGAGAACACACTCCAGAGCGTGATGTCATGGCAGTGGTGCACACCGCCCGCCAGCATCGCGTCGCAGCGTCCGGACGTCAGCTCGCCCACCGCCTGGTCCACCGCCACGAGCGAGGAGGCGCACGCGGCGTCCACCGTGTAGGCGGGACCGCGCAGATCCAGCCGGTTGGCAAGGCGCGAGGCGGCGAGATTGGGCACCAGGCCGATCGCGTTCTCGGGCCGGTCGGGGCCGAGCCGATCGGTGAACGCGGTTCGCACCCGTTCGAGTTGGGACGCGTCCAGCTCCGGTAGCAGCTCGCCGAGTGTGCGTACGAGCTGGCTCGCCGTGCGCACCCGCTGGTCAAGCCGGACCAGTCCGGGGGTCAGATAGCCGCCGCGTCCCAGCACCACCCCGATCCGCCCCGGATCCGGCAGCCGCTTCTCACCGCCCGCGTCCGCGAGTGCCGCCGCCGCCACGTGCAGGGCGATCAGCTGGTCGGGCTCGCTACCGGACACGGAACTGGGCATGACGCCGTACCGCGTCACGTCGACGTCGGTCAGTGTGTCCACGAAGCCGCCCCTGCGGCAGTACACCCGGTCCGCGGCAGCGGGTCCGGCCGCGGAATCCGGCCGGTAGTACGCCGCGTCCCAACGCCCCTCAGGGACCTCGCTGATGGCGTCGAAGCCGGTCAGGAGATTGCGCCAGTACGCGGCCAAGTCCGGTGCGCCGGGCAGCAGTACGGCCATCCCCGTGATGGCGACGGGCACGCTGCGGAACTCGGGACGTGACATCTCACCACTCCGAAGCGGTGTGGACGACGGCCGTGGCCGTCCTGTCGCCCCACGCCAGCTCCCTCAGCAGGGCGAGCGGGCCCTCTTCCGGGTCGATCAAGGTGATTCCGCGCTGGGAGTAGGACCGGGCCAGCTCGGGACCGACCATTCCGGTATGGATACCGGATGGCGCCCAGGGGCCCCAGTGCACGGTCAGCACCCGGCGCCCGGTGCGCGCCGTCCATATCTCGCCGAGGCTCTCCAGCGCGTCGTTCGCCGCGGCGTAGTCCGCCTGACCACGATTGCCGAGCACGGCGGAGATGCTGCCGAACAGCACGGTGAACGAGGGGGCGTCGGGCAGTTCGTCGAGCGCGGACAGCAAGGAAGCGGCGCCCGCGACCTTGGTGCCGTAGACCCGCTCGAAGGACTCGGTGGACTTCTCCTCGATCAACCGGTCCTCGATCACACCGGCGGCGTGGATCACTCCGTCCAACCGCCCGTGCTCTGCATGGATCTCCTTGACCGTCTGGAGCACGGCCGCGGAATCCCGGCAGTCGACACTGCGGTAGCGGGCCCGGCTGCCGGCGGCTTCGAGGGCCGCGAGCGTGGCGGTGATCTCGCGCTGGGCGAGGATCAGCCCGGCAACACCGGCGATCTCGGACGGGGATCCATACCGGCCCCGCGCCGCCAGCACGCCCCGCAGGGCGGCCTCGTCCTCGGCCGCCGCCGTCACCGGATCTTCCGGACCGGTAGGCGCGGGGGTCCTCCCCAGCAGCTCGATGCGGCAGCCGCAGGCCCTGGCGAGTGAGGCGGCGCAGGCGGCCGTGATACCCCGGGCTCCGCCCGTCAGCAGCACCACCGCGTCCCGGCCGAGCCCGATGGCCTCGGCTTCGGCCGCCCCTTCGCCCGCGGGGCCCGCGCCGGTCAGGGCGAGCGGCCCGAACGGCGCCTCGGACAGCACCCGTACGCTCCGGCCCGCACGGCCGCGCAGCACGGCCGGGACGCCGCCGGGCGCGGTCAGCTCTTCGAGTACGGCAGCGGCGACGGCGGCCGGTCCGCCTGGTCCGTTCGGCCCGGATGCCGTGTCCGGCAGCAGGTCGATCACCGTGGTCGCTGTGTGCGGGTATTCGCGGGCGACGCTGCGGAAAAGCCCGCTCAGCCCCGCCGCCCGCTCGCCTGTGCCACCGACCTCGTCTGTCCGGCGCACCGCGATCAGTGCCGCTGGGCGGGCCCGCAGTGCGGCTTTGATGACGGGGAAGGACCCGGGGAGCACGGGCGGTCCGGACACCGCGAGGGAGTCGAGGAGGATGACTCCGTCGAGCGGCCCGTCCTTGTCCGTGAGGAGCTGCCCGGCGGGGAATCGGACGGCCGTGGCCCCGGCGTCGGCGAGCCGCTTCGTCAACGCGGCCGCAACGCCGCCGTGTTCGCCGTCACCGTCGCCGATGAGCGCGAAGCGCCGCCCGGTGACGCGGGCCTCGTCGCGTGCGGTGGTCTCGGGCAGGGGCGCCGGGCTCAGGAAGAACCGCTTGGGCGCCGCCATTACGAAGGCGGTCGCGCCGGGTGTGCCCCCGGCCCCGGACTTGGCCTCGGTCGTGGTCGTCCCGGTCGCGGTGGCCTCAGCGGCGGTGGCCTCGGTCGCGGAAGACGGAGGAAGCGGTGCCCGGGGCGGTGTGTCGGTTGATTCCCTGGTCGCGAGCGCGGCGATACGACCCGCCAGGGCTTCCGCGGTCCTGGCTTTGGCCAGTTCCTCCATGGCGGCGTCGTCCAGGGCCGCCGCCTCCGCCGCCACCGCGCCCGCGGCGACCAGCCTCCCCGCCAACTCACCGACGATCTCGGTGCGTTTGATCGAGTCGATGCTGAGGTCCGCTTCGAGGTCGAGACCTGGCTCGACCATGTCCGCCGGGTACCCGGTACGCTCGCTGATGATCTCGACCACCATGCGCAGGACGTCCGCGTCGGACAGCGCGGTGGGTCCGGGACCGGCCGAGTCGTCGTCCTCGTCCACACGGCGAACCTGCACCGCCTCCACCGCCGAAACCGGCGTCGGCACCGGCTCGGGTAGGGCGGGCGAGTGGGCCGCCGCGGGAACCGCGTACGGCGGCGCAGGGGCAGAGCCCGCGTCGGTGACGGGCTGAGCTCCGCCGAAGTAGGTGAGCAGGACATCGCGCTGCGCGGCCACCATTTCCCGGCTGGTCCGCAGGAATTCGGCGATCAGCGCGTCCTGGCGGGCCGCCGCCCCGTCGGCATCCTCGGCGCCCGTGGGGTGATTCGTCGTCACAGTCGTCTCCACCGTTTCCACGACACGTCGGGCCGGTGCCAGCGCACCGGGCAGCAGTTCACCGGAGGCGGTACGCACCAGATGTCCGTCGACCATCCAGCCTGGTTGCCGTTCGGCGGCGGCGCGGCCAGGGTCGACCGCATCCCGCCCCCGGAACATCCAGCCGGTGCGGACCGGCAGCCCGGCCACCGCCAGCCGGGCGAGCGCGTCCAGCAACCCGGACAGCCCGCTGTCCGGGCGGGGTTCGCAGGCGATGGCGAGGTGCGGCCGGTCGCCGAGGACGTCAGCGACCAGCCGGGTCAGGACCCGGCCCGGACCCGCCTCCACGAAGACCCGGGCACCGGCCTCGTACATCGCCTCGATCTGTTCGGCGAACCGCACCGGAGCGCCGACCTGCGCGGCCAGCTCCGCGCGGATGGCATCTGACCCGTTCGCGTAAGGCCGTGCCGTGCGATTGGACCACACGGTGAACTCCGGCTCCCGCAAGCTGTGTTCGGCCAGTGTCCGCGCGAAGCTGTCACCGGCTCCCGCCACCAGCGGGCTGTGGAAGGCACAGGCCACCAGTAGCCGCTTCGCGCCGTGGCCCCCTTCGCGAAGCAGCCGAACGGCCGCGTCCACGGCCGCGGTGGGCCCCGAGAGCACCGTCTGGCGCGGTGCGTTGTGATTGGCTATGACCACGCCCGCCACTTCGCCCGTGGCGCGCGCCGCGCCGAGGGCCCGCTCGATGTCCGCCGCGGACGCGGACACCGCGGCCATCGCACCGGGGTCGCCTCCGGCGGACGCCAGGATCGCCGTGGCCCGCTCCCTGCTCAGCTCCAGCAGCGCCCCGGCGTCGAAGACGCCCGCCGCGCACAGGGCGACCAGTTCCCCGTAGCTGTGGCCCGCCGCCATGTCCGGCTCGACACCCGCCTGGGTGAGCACGGTGTAAGCCGCGAGACCCACCATCCCGAGGGCGGGCTGGGCGGCCCTGGTGTCCATGAGGTCGGTACGCAGCCGGGTGAGTACCTCGTCCGCGAAGGCAGCCGGAGGGAGCAGCGCCGCAGCGGCGCCGCCGTCGCGGGCCAGCAGGTGGTGCAGCTCGGGGAAGGACGTGAACACCTCCGCGAACATCCCGGGGCGCTGGCTGCCCTGCCCTGGGAAGAGAAACGCCACCCTGCCCGGCCCGGCCACCGCGAGGGCATCGGACCCGGTTCCGGACGCGGTTCCGGAAACTCCGTCGGTGCGGTCGCCGACATGGATGCCTGCCTGAGGGGCGTGTTCCCCTGCCAGCAACCGCCGCAGCCGCTCGCACAGCTCCCCCCGGTCCTTCGCCACGACGGCGAACCGCACCGGACCGCGCCCCGTCTCGGCGCGCCGGGAGGCCGCCAGAGCCAGATCCCGCAGCCGCCACCGGCCGGGCCCTGGGCCTTCCGCGTCGGCTGACGCCAGAGCCAGAAGCTCTTCGACCGCCCGGCGCGCCGATTCGGCGTCCCTGCCGCGGAACAGGAACAGTTCGGCCGGCCAGGCGTCACGACCGTGCGCCGGTGGTGTGCCGTGGCCATGGGCGCTGAGCACCACGTGGAAGTTCGTGCCGCCGAAGCCGAACGCGCTCAGCCCGGCCAGCCGCCGCTCCGGGGGAGCGGTCCACGGCAGCGCCTCGCGGTGGAACACGAACGGGCTCCGACCCTCCTGCCAGGCACGGTTGGGCCGCTCCAGATGCAGCGTCGGCGGCCGTACCCCCGTATGCACGGCCAGCACGGTCTTGATCAGCCCGGCCAGCCCCGCCGCGCACTTGGTGTGCCCGATCTGCGACTTGACCGAGCCCAGGACACAGCTTCCTGGCTCCGCGCCGGCGGCCTCGAACACCTCGGTGAGAACTTCCAGTTCGGTCCGGTCACCGACCACCGTGCCGGTGCCGTGCGCCTCCACCAGACCGATGCCGGCGGGAGAGGTCCCCGCATTGCGGTGCGCCCGGTCGATTGCCCTGCGCTGTCCTTCCGGCCGGGGAGCCGTCAGCCCGAGTGAACGGCCGTCGCTGGAGCTGCCGACGCCCTTGATCACTCCGTAGACGCGGTCGCCGTCGCGCTCGGCGTCGGCCAGCCGCTTGAGCACCACGCAGGCCACACCCTCGCCGAGGGCGATTCCGTCGGCGCCGCTGTCGAAGGCACGCGAGCGGCCCGTGGGTGAGAGCGCGTGCACCGACGAGAACAGCACATAGTCGTTGATCCCGTTGTGCAGATCGGCGCCGCCGCACAGCATGACGTCGCTGGTGCCCGCGACCAGCTCCTTGCAGGCCACATCGACAGCGGCGAGCGAGGAGGCGCAGGCGGCGTCCACGGTGAAGTTGGGGCCGCCGAGGTCGAGCCGGTTGGCGATCCGCCCGGAGATCACATTGGAGAGCATCCCCGGGAAAGAGTCCTCGGTCAGCGCGGGCAACTGCCCCTCCAGGCCCTTGGGCACGTCGCCGTAGTACGAGGGCAGCACCGCGCGCAGCGTCGCCGCGTTCGACAGATCGCTGCCGGGTTCGGCGCCGAACACCACCCCCGTGCGCATCCGGTCGAAGTCCCGTCCGTCCGGGCCGAGTCCGGCGTCCTCGAGGGCCCGCCGTGCCGCCTCCAGCGCCAGTAGCTGTACGGGTTCGATACTGCCGAGGGAGGCGGGGGGTATGCCGTAGCGCAGTGGGTCGAACGGTACGGGCGCCAGGAAGCCGCCCCAGCGCGAGGCCGACGCACCGCTCGCCTCGGGGCCGTGCACGGCGGGGTCCCAGCGCTCGGGCGGGACTTCGCCGACGGAGTCCACACCGTCCAGGACGTTGGCCCAGAAGGAGGCGAGGTCGGGTGCTCCCGGGAACATGCACGCCATTCCGATCACCGCCACATCCAGCGGCCGGGGCGGTGCCGGTTCCCTACCCGCCGCGCGGTCCGGGTCGAGCCCGGAGCGTGCCCGCAGGGCGGCCCTGCGTTCGCCGAGATATCGTGCTGCGCCGTCGCTGACCGCGGAGTGCAGCGCCGCCACGGTGGTGGTCGCTGACCGCAGTACGGCGACAGCACCGGCCATGAACATGCCCTCGGCCAGTTGCCGTTCCTCGCCCACGGTGGACAGTGCGCCGCCTTCGGTGCGCTCAAGGCCCTTGGCGGCCATCCGCAGGCGTCCGACGTTGAGCCGTTCCAGCCGTTCCCAGACCTCGCGATCACCGAGGCCCTCACGGCGCAGGTCGTCCCCCAGCGTCCGGAAGGCGTCGCTGAACGGGCTCGGCACACAGCGGGTGGCATGGCCGGGCGCGGTCTCCAGGAGTGCCGTCCGCTCCGCGGCGACGACCCGCCGCTGGAACAGCGGCTGGACCGCGCCTCGTGTCACGGCCTCATCGGTGAACAGATACGCCGTGCCCATGAGCACCCCGACAGCGCAGCCGCGCGCGGTGAGCGGGGCGGCGAGCGCGGCGGCCATCGCGGCGGACCGCTCGTCATGGATACCGCCGGCGAGGAACACCTCGATCCGTTCAGCCTCCTGCCGTATCCCGGCCCCCGTCCCCGCACCGATCGCGCCCGCGCGATCCGGTATGCCGCCATGTCCGTCCAGGAACTCTTCCAGCACGCCGAGTTGGGCTTCCCACAGCGGAAAGCTGTTACGGGGCCCGACATGGCCGCCGCATTCGGCGCCCTCGAACACGAACCGCCGGGCGCCCGCGTCCAGGAACTGCCGCAGCAGACCCGGCGACGGCACATGCAGGAACGCTCTGATTCCCGCCTCCTCCAGGACGCGTGCCTGCGAAGGCCTCCCTCCGGCGACGATGGCGTGGGTCGGGCGCGCGGCGAGCACCGCTTCCAGTTGGGCTGCCCGGGTCTCCTCCGGAGCGAAGCCGAGGATTCCGACCCCCCAGGGCCTGCCGGCGAGTGCCTGCCCTACCTCCGCCAGCATGGTCCGTGACTGCTCCGCTCCGGCCAGTGCCAGGGCGATGAAAGGGAGAGCGCCTTCGGCGCCGACGGCGTCGGCGAAGTCCGCACGGTCGCTGACCCTGGTCATCGGTCCCTGCGCCACGGGCAGACGGGTGCCCAGCGCCCTGCTCATCGCGGAGCCCGGTCCGAGCGCTCGCTCGGCGGTGTCCTCGCGCACGGCAGCGCGTACGGTGTCCATGACGGCACGTACGGCGCGGCCTGTGTCGCCCCAGCGTTCGGCGAACCGGGCCGCGAGGAACCCGTCCTGACCGATGGGGAGTCGGTCATCCTCCGCGTCACCACGCTCCGGGCGTCCGCGGCGGCGCAGCGTCCGCAGGCCGGCCGCGACGACGGTCTCCGAGCCGTCCACCGTCCGCAGCACGGCGGCGATATGCTCGGGCGTCTCCGCATCGGCCAGCAGCGCCAGTTGGATGTCCAGCACCACTCCGGTGGCGCCGCCGACGACAGCCGCCGCCGCGGTCCTTGGTGCGATTCCACCGCAGGCCCACACCGGGACTCCGCGTAACTCCGCTGTGTTCAGGAGCTGTTGGAGCAGCACAAAGGTGCTGAGCTCTCCGACCTGGCCGCCGCACTCATTGCCGCGGGCGATCAGCCCATCGGTCCCGGACCGTACGGCCGCGCGCGCCGAGTCCAGGTCGGTGACCTCGACCAGCACACGGTGGCCGGGCGGTACGTCCCCAGGGGTCCAGGCGGCCCCGGGAGCGAGTACCACGGTGCCTGGCCGGGCGGGGTCGGGCGCGTGGGGGGCGGGCCCGGCGGGTACGGGCGCGGCTGTACGGGCCCGCACGGCGCCTGATTCGCCGGTGAGGGCCCGAGCGGGGCCGAGTTCGTCCGGGCCCAGACGACACCGCGGGCCGATCCGGACGCCGTAACTGCCGGGAGCCCAGCGGCGCAGTGCCGCCAGGGCATCCCTGGCTCTTCTGTCGCCGGTCCCCAGGTCGAGCACTCCGAGCCCGCCGGCACGGCAGACCGCTGCTGCGAGTCGGGCGTCCGGCTCACCGAAGGGGGTGGTTCCGATGACCAGGTCCACGATGTGCTCTGCCGACGTCATAATTCTCCGAATAAGCGTTGGCGTTGCCCGGAGGTTAAATTTCGGTCAATCAGAAGCTCAAGACGTACAGGGCCTTGCATAGCCCGGAGGAATGAAATTCGGGCTTCTGTGGAACGGCTTGAAGATAGCGTTAGGTTACTCAAGGGTCAACCATCGGCAGATGGCCGAATAGCCTTGTTCAGGCGCAGGTTGAGAGGCGGTGGGGTAAACGGGCATGCCGGAATCGGGCGGCGAGTGTGGGAACTCCCGGCCCATGACCGCCAAGGAATTGAGCGAGAAAGGGTGTAGGGGGAGGCGCGAGGGGAAGAGGTGGGGGATTCCGGCGGCGCGGCCAGCCATCGTTTCGCGTTGGCGGTGGACTGTCAATAAGGCCGCTGGAGATTATCTGACGGTTCATCAGTCAACTGGGTTCGGCGAGTGATCAATGGCCCGGGGTGAGTCCGCGGCCCCTTGTCCGCGGGTGCCGGGCGGCGCCCGGAGGTGGCGCTCAGTCCTGGCTCTCCTTGCCGGCCTTGAGCTTCCGCCACACGGCGCTCAGGGCCTCCAGGTCCTCCTGGTCGAGCAGGTCGGTGAAGACGGGAGCCAGGCTGACCCGGCGCGTCTCGTCCGCTTCCGCGAACAACTGGTGGCCCTCCGGTGTCAGTGCCACCTCCACGGACCGCGCGTCCCGCGGCGACGGGGTGCGGGTGACCAGGCCCCGCGCCTGGAGCGCGTCGACGACCCGGGACACCTGGCTGCGGCTGAGCATCGTGCTGTTGCCGAGCACCGACGCGGGCACCGGCTCCGGGCTGGACGCCAGCCACAGCATCACCTCGAACCAGGAGACGGGAAGGTCGTGGGCCTTGGTGAGGGTCCTGTCCACGCGCTCCGTGAGTACGGTGCCGGCCCAGACGAGCCCGTAGAAGGCGTGGTCGGCGACGGGCATCTCGGCCTGCGTGAGCTTCCTTTTCGGCATAGCCTGAGTCTACGGGTTGCGTGTGTGTACACATAATGACTATGGTGTGTGTACACGCACAGATCTTCGGCCGTGTTTGCCGCTTTGCCCATCGAAAGGTCCCCCGCCATGTCCTCTGAGTCTGTTCAGTCCGCGCCCGTCGTCCTGATCACCGGTACCTCTTCCGGGATCGGCCTCGCCGCCGCCGTCGCCGCGGCACAGGCCGGCTGGCGTACCGTGGCGACCCTGCGCGACACCGGCCGCGCCGACGCCCTGCGCAAGGCCGCCGCGGACGCGGGGGTGGAGCTCGACATCCGGCAGCTCGATGTCACCGACGCCGCGTCCGTCACCGCCGCGATCGACGGCGTGGTGGCGGACTACGGCCGGCTCGACGCCCTGGTCAACAACGCCGGGGCCGGTCACCTCGGCACCCTGGAGAACGAGAGCGTGGACGAGGTCCGCAAGGTCATGGAGGTCAACTTCTTCGGCGTGCTGACTGCGTCGAAGGCCGCCCTGCCGCACCTGCGCGCCTCCCGTGGGCGACTGATCACCGTCACCAGCGTCGGTGGAGTCATCGGCCAGCCGTTCAACGAGGCCTACTGCGCCGCCAAGTTCGCCGCCGAGGGCTACATGGAGAGCCTGGCCCCGGTGCTGGCCGCACTCGGTGTGAAGGTCTCGGTCATCGAACCGGGCGCCGTGGCCACCGAGTTCGTCAACAACCTCGGTGTCGACCTCGAAGGCGTGGTATCCGACGCGGGTGACTACGCACCGACCCTCCAGGCGTACATCACCCGCACGACCGCGCAGTTCCTCAATGGCGCCCAGACCCCTGCCCAGGTCGCCGAGTCCGTCATGGAGGCGCTCACCGCCGAGAGCCCCGCATTCCGCATCCAGACCTCCGACTGGGCCCGCGAGTTCACCGGCATCAAGAACGCCGACCTGGACGGTTCCGCGGTGCTCGGACTCACCAGCGCCTGGATCGCCTGACCCGTACACCGCTCCCCGCGCCGCTTCCTCAGGGCCGTACGCCGCCGGACCGGCCGCCTCACTAGTGCCTGACGCGGCACTAGGTGGGCGCCGGTCCGGCGTCCGTCGGCAGAGGGCTCGTACGCCCGCCCGCCCACGCACCGAGCGCGGTGGCGAGCTGGGCGCGGGACCGGACATCCAGCTTCTGGTAGATCCGCGTCAGCCGCGCCTCGACCGTCTTCACGCTCAGGTACAGCCGGGCCGCCGCCTCCTGGTTGCTGGCACCCTGTCCCACCATCTGCGCCAGCCGCAGCTCTGCCTCCGTCAGCGACGACAGCGCACCGCCACGGGAGGCCGGGGCCGGTTCAGGAGCACCGGCCGGCGTCTCCTTCGCGAGCGCCAGCCAAGGCGCCGCGCCTGCCCGTTCGAAGACCGAGGCCGCGGTGTGCAGTGCGTGCTGTGCGGCCGAACGCCGCCGCCTGCGCCGCTCCACCCGGGCCAGCGCCACCAGCGCCCGGCCCTGCTCAAGGGGCAGCCCGGCCGTCGCGAAGCTCTCCGCTGTGCTGGTCAGCACTGCGGCTGCCTCGTCCGGCTTCCCGCCCGCGGCCAGCAGCAGCCCTTCGGCGCGATCGCATCCCAGCAGCACCGAACGGCGGCCTAGACGCTCCGCGACCGGGCGCACCTCGGCGAGCAGGGCGGCCGCCTCATCGAGGGAGTCGCTCGCGACCAGTGCCTCCGCCAGCTCCTCGTGCCAGCGCAGCATGGACGGATCGACGGCCGCCTGCGCCTGTTCACCGGACTGCACCCGGCGCAGTGTCTCCAGGGCGTTGCTCACGTCCCCCATGATCAGTTGGACCCGGCCGAGCGCGTACAGGCTCCGCGAGAGGAAGATGTTGTCGCCCTCCTCGTCCGACGCCTGGGCGCTGCGACGCGCGTAGCTCGCCGCGCGGGCGAAGCTGCCGCCCGCCGTCTCGGCGAGCGCCAGCGCGTACCAGGCGGGCCCGGGGGACAGCCCCGCCTCCAGGGTCAGTGCGAGCGACCGTCCGGCATGGGAGAGCGCGGCAGCGCACTGGCCCTGCCTGGCCTCGACCTCCGCGAGGGTGCGGAACAGCTCGATCGCGTCCTCGACCGAGCCGCGCCGTTCGACCAGCGGCAGCAGCGCGTTCATCTCGTCGCGCGCGTCCAGGAGCCGGTCATCGAACAGGGCGTGGCGGATCGTGAGGATCTGCGCGGCGTTGCGGATGCCGAGCGGACGGTCGACCATCTCCAGTTCCCGGGCCGCCTGGAGCACCCGCTCCTCGTCCGGTGAGCCGAGTACGCGTTCCATCCGGGCCTGGACGGTCAGTGCCTTCGCCGCCGTCATCCGGTCACCCACGGAGGCGGCGAGCGCCGCCGAGTCGATCGCGGCGGCCCTGGAGCGCACCGGATCGCCGTCGGCCAGGACGTACTTCACCGCGAGGCGCAGCTGTACGGCGGCCCGCAGCGCTGTGTCGCCCTCCGAGTCCTCCATCGCGTGGGCGTAGATCTCGTCCAGACCCGCCAGTCCCTGACCGGCCGTGTCCAGCACCGCGAGCCTGGCCCGAACCCGCTCGCCAGGGGAGGCGTCACGTGCCAGCAGGTCCGTCGCGGCGCGCATCGCCAGGTCGGCGCGGGCCGCCCGGGCGGCCTCCTCCGCCGCGTCCACGAGGCGGGCGATGCGCTGGGTGCCGTTGCGGCCGGGCGTCGACTCGGCGGCGAGCAGCGCGAGCTCGGCGGCCAGGGCGGTGTTGCCGCGCCGCCGGGCACTCTCCGCCGCCGCGGCGACCTCGGCGGCCAGCTCCTCGTCCGGGATGTCGGTGGCCAGCGCCCGGTGCCTGACCTCCTCGACGGGGTCGTCCACGACCCGGGCCAGTGCCGCGTGCCCTTCGCTGCGGTCGGTCCAGCAGGCGTCGTGCACCAGGGTCGAGGGAAGGATGCCGGCCCGGAAGGCCACCGTTCCGTCCTCGGTCAGCAGGACGAGACCGGCGCGTTCCGCAGCGGCCAGGTCGGCTTCGGCCGTGGGGCGGCCCGCGCGGCGGATCAGCGACGCGGAGGGGCGCAGCGCGAGCGCGGCAAGGAGCAGGGTGTCGCGGACCGCCGGTGGCACGAGCCCCAGCAACTGCCGTGACAGGTCGCGCGCCCGCCCGGAGAGCGACAGTGCCTCCGCGTGGTGCACGGGTGTCCGCGCGTCCGCCAGCGAGCGGCCGACCGCGAGCGCGAGCCGCGGATTGCCGCCGCTGGCCTTGTGGATGCGCCCGGCCATCCGGGACGGGAGCCGGTGGTGGATGAGGAGCTCGGCGATGTCGTCGGCGTGCAGCGGGGGCACGAGCAGCACATCCGCCTCCGACGGCACCCACAGCTGTTCGGGCCCGGCGGCGCCGATGTCGGGGTCGTGCGCTTCCGGCGTCTCGATCGCGATCACCCGAAGCGTGGGCGGGGCCAGATGGAGTGCGAAGCGCAGCAGATCGGCGCTGTCGGGGTCGATCCGCTGTACGCCGTCGACCACGAGCAGCACCGGCCGGTGCCCGGCGAGGGTGCGCAGTATCTGGGCCAGTGCCAGGCGCAGGGCGATCGGATCCCAGCCGCCCTCGGGGACGGGGGCCTCACGGCACAGCATGGCGACGGCGTCCCGCTGGGGGCCGGGCAGCCCGTCACGCACGTCGTACGGGGTGCCGGGCGCCGAGGCCGCGCCGTGCGCACCGGGCGTGCCCGACGCACCCGGCAGTCCGTGAAGCTGGGCATCGGCGGGCCGGGGCGCGTCCGCCATGACCCGTGCGGGGCTGTCGGCGGTGGTGGCCGCCTCGGCGCCGTGCGGCCCGAGCTGCCCGGCCGGGGACAGTGTCGCGGACACGGAGGCGACGAGTGCGGCGGCGGTGGCACCGGGGATGGCGCGGTCGCCGGGGAGGGTGGCGAGCCACAGCACGGTCTCACCGCGCGCCTGGGCGCGTGCGGAGATGGCCAGGGCGACCTCGGTCTTCCCGACCCCCGCCGATCCGGTGAGCAGGGCACGCCCGCGCGCGTGCAGCACCCTTTCGAGGCGCTCGATGACTTCTGCCCGGCCGACGGGCGCAGTGCGCTTCTGAGCTGACGACACGCACCCACCACCCCCTTCCGGCCTGCGAGCCCCCTGCCCGTTCGTGCACGTGTGCAGTGAGGATACGAAGCCCATCGTCCCAGTCCATGCCCGGTGTCCGGCATGCGGACAGGACTGTACCCGGAAAGCGGTGGGGCGCGCCCGTGGCTTACGCCCGCGAACGCGCCCCTGACCAGCGAATATGGCCTTCGGTCAATTGTCTCAGAAAGTGAGACCCCAGCTGTCGATGTAGCCGGTGTCACCCGAGGCCACATCGCGCACCTGGAGCTTCCAGGTGCCGTTGGCGACCTCGCTGGACGCGTCGACCGTGTACGTCGTGAGGACGTTGTCGGCGCTGTCGGAGCCCGAGGAGGTCTTGAGGCTGCGCACGGTGCCGTCCGGAGCGACCAGGTCGATGACCAGGTCACCGCGCCAGGTGTGCTTGATGTCCACGGCGACCTTGAGGGCCGCGGGGGCGTTGCCGGTGCGGCCGGTGACGCTGATCGACGACGACACGGTGGCATTGTCGTTGATCGTCACATTGGTGCTGTTCGTGAAGGTCGCGCCGGAACCGGTGTCGGTGCCGAGCACGGCGTTCACGGTCTTCGCCGCGTCGGCGATGCCGGAGCCGCAGCCACCCGAACAGGTACCGGGGAGCGTGCGGGCGTTCGCCTTGATCGCGGCCTCGATCTCGGCCGGGGTCAGCGAGGACTTCGCGGACTTCAGCAGCGCCGCGAGGCCGGCGATGTGCGGAGCGGCCATCGAGGTGCCCTGGTAGGGCTCGTAGTTCTCGGTCGACTGAGTCGTGTCACCGGAGTTCAGCGTGGACAGGATCGCACGCTCGGGGGTGGTGACGGTGCCGGGGGTGTCGGTCGAGCGGCGGGTCTCGCCGCCGGGCGCCGCGATGTCGACGGTGGTGCCGTAGTTGGAGTAGTAGGAGCGGCTGCCCTCAGGGTTGGTGGACGCCACGGTGATGACGTTGGGGCAGTTCGCCGGGGTGGAGCCGGACGCGTTGGAGTTCTCGTTGCCCGCCGCGACCACGACCGTCGTGCCGCGGGCGACCGCGGCGTTGATCGCGTTCTTGTAGACGGTGGGGCAGGTGGAGCTGGAGCCGCCGAGGCTGAGGTTCAGGACCTTCGCCGGGGTCGGGTTCGCGGTGACACCCGGGACGCTGCCGCCGGAGGCCCAGGTGATCGCGTCGGCGATGTCGGAGGACGAGCCGCCGCACTTGCCGAGCACGCGCACGGGCTGGATCTTCGCGTTGTACGCGATACCCGCGATGCCCTTGCCGTTGTTGGCCGCCGCGGCGATGGTGCCGGCGACATGCGTGCCGTGCCAGGAGGAGTCACTGGCCTCGGAGCCGACGCCGCACTCGCCGTCGGTGGCGTTCCAGTCGCCCTCGTCCTTGGGGTTGCTGTCACGTCCGCTGCCGTCACGCGCGTCGGCCGAGTCGGAGATGAAGTCGTAACCGGAGACGATGTTGGCGGCCAGGTCCGTGTGGGTGGCGTAACCGGTGTCGATGACCGCGACGGTGACACCGCTGCCGGTGGTCTTGTCCCAGGCGGTCGGCACGTTCATACCGCCGGTGGCCGCGAAGAGGTCCCACTGGGCGGCGTACTGGGTGTCGTTGGGCGTGATGGCCATCGGGTAGGCGCGGATGTCCGGCTCCACGGACGCGACCGAGGGGTCGGCGCGGAAGGCGGCCATGACCTCGCCGAGGTCCTGGTTGGAGGCGGCGCCACCCAGGTCGACGAGCGCGGCGCCGCCCGCGAGTCGGCGCTCGAAGGCCAGCTTCTCACCGGTCTCGGAGGCCTTGGCGGCGGCGTCGCTCTTGGCGGCGGTGTTGGAACTCGCCTCGGTGGCCTGGGTCTTGTAGGTCACGATGACCTTCTCGACCGGCGCGGTCGGCGGCTTGGGCAGCGACTGCGTGGCCGGTGCGGGCTGCGGCGAGGTGCCCACCGGGGCGGCGGCGAACGCCACGGCGGAGGTGGCGGCGACACCGATGATGGTGGCGGTCGCGGCAACGACGGATATGAATCTCCGTCCGGAACCGTTCAAGGTGTTCCCTTTCCAGGAAGCTGGGGATCGGACGGACGGCGCGGAACCGCGGTTCGCTGTGGGGGTGCGACCCGTGGTTCCCGGGCTCCATCGCCCGTTGCGCCGCCGCCGGCACGACGGCTCCTGGTCGAGAGCCGCCACCGGACGAAACACCGTGTTCACATGCGTTTACATGCCCCTGACATTCACTGATCAGGGACCGGGAATCGCCGGTGCGGCAGACAGTAGGGAACGGCGAGATGAACTCGATACGGGGAAAACCCTTGCCTCACAGGGGACCCACAGTGGGGACTCCCGGCAGGGCCCGGCGGCGTCGCCGCGAGGGAGTCCCCGTCGCGGGTGCGGCCCTGTTCCGGAGAGGCCGGGCAAGCGGAATCCCGTCCGTTGTGCCGTCGCCCGAGGTCACGATGTGCATTCCGGTGCTGGTCGGACGCCTGGTCCGCGGGCCGGCTGCCACCGGACGGGCCCGCTCCGGGGCGCGGCGGACGGCTCGCGGTGGCGGGGGTAAGGCCCCTGGTGTCCTGAGGGCGGGCGGCCGATCGGGGCGCGGCCGGACGTCGAGCCCGGCCCCGTGAGCCAGGGCGGGCACCGTACCCGAGAGCGATCCCGTCCGGGACGCCGGTTCAGGGTGTCAAGGCCGGGCGAAGACCCAGGGGTTGCCGACGCTGACCGTGCCGGGGCCGGGATATGGATGAGCGATCCGCCACGGAGACCGCACACCATGGAGGCCGGTCAGGACGGCGGCTCAAGCGGCGGCGAACCCGAGCACCGCCACGACACCGGCGAGGACGGCGACCACCGCATCGGTGACGAGACCGGCCGGACCGCGCACCCCGGCGTCGGAGGCGCGCAGCCGTGAACCCGCGGCCCCGATCATCAGCAGAACCACGCCCACGGCAGCGGCGCCCCCGAGGACGGGAAGCCAGATGCCGACGACGAGTCCGGCCACTCCCGACAGTTCCATCGCGCCGATCAGGCGCCACAGTGCCGGACTCAGTCCAAGGGCGTCACGCACCTCGACGGACTTGCCGGCGCCCAGGACTTTGCCGCCACCGGTCATGGCGAGCAGTGCCGCCAGCAGCAGCGAGATCACGATTCGTACGGTATCCATCAAAATCCAGCCTTCCCCGGCTTCTTCCGGGCGATGACCCTGCCAAAGCCTTACTGATCCGGCGCACAGCCGCGCAGGAGGTACGCGATCATCCCGGCCTACCCGGCGCTGCCCCTCTCGACGGGCAGCATGCCGCTCACGGCATATGAGTATGGCCGTGGAGACTCGCGAGTCCGGCTCGCCCGGGCCCGGTGTGCCTGGTGTGCCGTAGCGCCCCGGCATATCCTCCGCCCATGCGCGTCGCCCTGTTCGTCACCTGTGTCAACGACGCCCTGTACCCCTCCACCGGAGTGGCCACGGTACGCCTGCTCGAACGTCTTGGCGTCCAGGTCGACTTCCCGGCCGCGCAGACCTGCTGCGGGCAGCCGCAGTTCAACACCGGTTACCGGCACGAGGCGGAACGGCTCGTGCGGCGTACGGCGCGGGCGTTCGCGGGGTACGAGTATGTCGTCACACCGTCCGGGTCGTGTGCGGCGATGCTTCGGCACCACTACCCGCGACTCGGTGGCGCGGACGCGGCCTCGCTCGCGACGCGGACGTACGAACTCACCGAGTTCCTGGTCGATGTGCTCGGCGTCACCGACGTGGGCGCCTGCTTCCCTCACAAGGTCACCTACCACCCGTCCTGCCACGGGCTGAGGCTGCTCCGTCTCGGTGACCGGCCGCGGCGGCTGCTCGAAGCCGTCTCGGGGCTGGACCTCGTGGAGCTGCCCGGTGCCGAGGAGTGCTGCGGCTTCGGTGGCACCTTCGCCGTCAAGAACGCCGCCGTGTCCACCGCGATGGGGCGCGACAAGGTGCGCAGCGCCCAGGCGACCGGGGCCGGGGTGCTGTGCGGCGGTGACAACTCCTGTCTGATGCATCTCGACGGCATCCTCCGTCGTGCGGACGCGCCCATGCGGTCCCTGCACATCGCCGAGATCCTCGCCGCGACGGAGGGAACGGCAGAGGGGGCGGCGGTATGAGCGCCGGTATGGGCGGTGCGTTCCTCGGGATGCCCTCGTTCCCGGAGGCGGCACGCGAAGCAGTAGGTGACGAGACCCTGCGCGCCAACCTGCGGCACGCCACCCGTACCATCCGCGACAAGCGCGCCGGAGCCGTGGCCGAGCTGGAGGACTGGGCCCGGCTGCGTGCGGCCGGGCGGCAGATCAAGGACCTGGCGCTGAGCCGGCTCGACGAATATCTGGTCCAGCTTGAGGAGAACGTCTCAGCGGCCGGCGGGACAGTCCACTGGGCGGCAGACGCGGCCGAGGCGAACCGGATCGTCGCCGACCTGGTCAAGGCCACCGGCGAGACGGAGGTCGTCAAGGTCAAGTCCATGGCCACCCAGGAGATCGGGCTCAACGAGTACCTCGCGTCCGAGGGCATCGCGGCCTACGAGACCGACCTCGCCGAGCTCATCGTGCAACTCGGGGACGACCTTCCGTCCCATATCCTCGTGCCCGCGATCCACCGCAACCGCCGCGAGATCCGCGAGATCTTCCGGCGGCGCATGGGGGACTGGGGCCGCCCTGCCCCCGAAGGGCTCGGAGACAGCCCCGCCGAGCTGGCGGAAGCGGCCAGACTCCACCTGCGTGAGAAGTTCCTGCGGGCCGAAGTCGGCGTCTCCGGGGCGAACTTCATGGTCGCCGAGACCGGCACCCTCGTCGTGCTGGAGTCCGAGGGCAACGGGCGGATGTGTCTGACCCTTCCCGAAACCCTCATCTCCGTCGTCGGGATCGAGAAGATCGTGCCCACCTGGCGCGATCTGGAGGTCTTCCTCCAGACGCTGCCGCGCTCCTCCACCGCCGAACGGATGAACCCGTACACGAGCATGTGGACCGGAGCGGCGGACCCCGCGACCGCCGACGGCCCGCGTGCCTTCCATCTCGTCCTCCTCGACAACGGCCGCACCCGCGTGCTTGCCGACGCGACCGGCCGCCAGGCACTGCGCTGCATCCGCTGCTCGGCCTGTCTGAACGTGTGCCCGGTGTACGAACGCGTCGGCGGCCACGCCTACGGTTCCGTGTATCCCGGTCCCATCGGCGCCATCCTCACGCCCCAACTGCGTGGTACCTCCAGCGAGATCGACGCCTCCCTGCCGTACGCCTCCTCACTGTGCGGGGCCTGCTACGACGTCTGCCCCGTCGCCATCGACATCCCCGAAGTCCTGGTCCATCTGCGCGAGCGTGTGGTGGGACGGGGCGGCCCTGGGCACCGCGCCGAGAAAGCCGCGTTCAGGGCGGCGGGCTGGCTCCTCGACCATCCGGCGGCCTTCGCCGCGAGTGAGCGGCTCGCCGCCAGGACCCGCCGCTTCCACCCGGCGCAGCCGCCCGGGGCCGCTGCCTGGACGGCCGACCGCGATCTGCCCCGACTACCCGCGGAGCCCTTCCGCGACTGGTGGCGCGAACACCGTGCGCCGAGCACCGGGGGAGCGGAGAACCCGGCCTGCCCCGAGCGAGGTCGTCGGGGAGCGGAGGGCCCGGCCGGCCCCGAGCGCTCCGCCCCCGTCGCTCCCGCCGCCTCCGGCGGCCACGGCGGCGGCACACGGGAGCAGATCCTCGCGCGGATCAGAGCCGCCGTCCGCGAGACGCCCTACGCCCCCGACGCGGTCGGTGTACGCCGCGACTACCTGGAGTCCCACGCCCCCGGCGACCCGGCAGCCCTCATCGAACTGCTGCACGAGAACCTCGCCGACTACCGCGCGATCGTCCACCGCACCGACCGGCACGGCCTTCCCGCGCTGCTGGCGGAACTGCTCGCCGCGCGGAGCTCCCGTACCGTCCTCGCACCACCCGCCCTCCCGGCTCACTGGCTGGCGGCGGTGGCGGACCTCACCATCGTCGCCGACCGCGCGATCCTCACCCCACGGGAACTCGACACCGTCGACAGCGTCGTCACGGGTTGCGCGCTCGCCATCGCCGAAACCGGCACCATCGTGCTGGACGGCGGCCCCGATCAGGGGCGGCGGCGGATCACGCTCATCCCGGACCACCACATCTGCGTGGTACGCGCCCCCGAGCAGGTCGTCGCGGCGCTGCCCCAAGCGCTGCCCAAACTGGACCCGGTCCGCCCGATGACCTGGATCTCCGGGCCGTCGGCCACCAGCGACATCGAACTCGACCGGGTCGAGGGCGTCCACGGCCCGCGGACCCTGGAAGTAGTGATCGTCACCGGCTGAGGCGGAGCCGCGGAGCGCGCTCCGCAGCCGGGACGGCGGCCCCGTCCCGGCGCAGCTCCCGCGCCAGTGCGCCCGCCCAGCGGGTGAGGCCCGCCGTGTCGACACCATGGAGTCCTGAGGACGGAGCGGAATCCGCGTACGCCGCCACCGACTCCGCCCCACGGGCCAGCAGCGCCGCGCCGCCCCTCGCATTGCCGCGTGCGGCGTGCGTCAGCCCGACCGCGAGCTGCGCGAGCCCCCGCCACAACGCGCGCTCCTCCTCGGGACCCGACTTCCAGGCATCCTCCAGCACCTCATGGGCATGGAACGGCATCCCCGCGTCCAGCAGCCGCTGAGCCTCCACCAGCGTCTCCCGCGGTGCGCGCACCAGTCCCTCCGGCTGCCGGGGGACTCCCTCCGCCCCGTACGGCAAGGGGCGCCCGAGGCCGTCACGGGGGCGCGCGTTGCGTGCCCGGCCCTCGGGATCGCGGTCTCTCGGCGTCATTTCCACGCCTCGATTGTCACTCGCGCGGTGGGCTGCACCGGAACCGTGTCCGCCGTGGGCGCGACAGGACTACTCTCAGCCATCTGACACCTCGTGGGGAGGGGAGGTCGCCCATGCTGTACCGGGCGCAACACCGTGAACGTACTGCGCTCCTGGAGCGCGAACCGGAAGTCGCGGCGGCTGCGCGCGCCGTCGAGGCACTGCGGTCGGAACGCGCCACCGGCGGTCTGCTGATCTACAGCGGTGAGGCGGGCCTCGGAAAGACCTCCCTCCTCGCGGAGGTGAGCGGCATCGCGACCGCCCGTGGCTGCACCGTCCGCACCGCGCGCGGCAGCGAGACCGCGACCTCCGTGCCGTTCCATGTCGTGCGGCAGCTGCTCCAGCCGGCGCTCAGCGGCATGGCACCGGACGAGGCACGCGAGCTGTTCGGCGACTGGTACGACATCACCGCGCCCGCACTCGGCATTGCCGCACCGTCGGGCACGCCCGCCGACCCCCAGGGTGTACGTGACGGCCTCGACCGGGTGGTCACCGCGCTCTCCGAGCGGCTGCGCAAGCGCCCCCTCGTGGTGCTCGTCGACGACGCCCACTGGTCGGACGGCGAATCCCTCGGCTGGCTGGTCTCCTTCGCCACCCGGCTCAGTACGCTCCCGCTCCTCATCGTCATCGCCCACCGCCCGGAAGACGCGCCCGACGCCTCGTCCGTACTTCTGGACACCGCGGGTGCCGCGGCGCGCCTGCGAATCCCGCTGCGCGAGCTGACCGCCGACGCCGTGTCGGAGCTCGTCCGGGCCACCGTCGGCGATGGTGCCGACGACGCGTTCTGCCGCGAAGTGTGGACCGTCACCCACGGCAACCCGTACGAAGCGGTCGAGCTCATCGCCAAGGTGCAGGACCACGGCCTTGAACCCGTCGGGCCCCGCACCCGTGAGCTGCGCGTCCTCGGTGCCACGGCACGCGGCAGCGGGCTGGTCTCCCGACTCGAAGGGCTCGGGACCGACGCCACGAGATTCGCCTGGGCCGCCGCCATCCTCGGCACGGACATCTCCCTCGACCTCGCGGCCTCCCTCGCCGGAATGCCCCCGGCAAAGGCCGCCGCATGCGCGGAGCGGCTGCGTGAGGCGCGTATCGTCACCGGGCCGGACCCGCTCGAGTTCGTCCACCCCCTCATCGCCACCGCCGTCTACCGCGCCATCCCGCCGGCCCTGTGCACCGCCATGCACGGCCGCGCCGCCTGGGCCGTCACCGAAGCCGGGCTCGGCTCCGCCGCCGCATCCCGCCATCTGCTCGAAGTGCACCCCGACGACGACCAGGACGTCGTCCGGCAGTTGAGGGAGGCAGCCCGGGACCATCTGGCGGTCGGTGCGCCGGAGGCGGCCTGCCGCTGCCTCGAACGAGCCCTCCAGGAACCGCCGCGCAGCGGCGTCCGCGCACAGGTGCTGTACGAACTCGGCTGCGCCACCCTGCTGACCTCCCCGCCCACCACCATCCGGCATCTGCGCCAGGCCCTCGAGCTGCCCGGACTCGACCGCGGACTCCGCGTCGACGCCACCTACCGCCTGGCACAGGCGCTCGCCCACAACGACCAGCTCAACGAAGCGGCCGTCACCCTCGCCGCCGAGGCCGCCGACACCCCGCCCGGACCGGCCCGGATGCGGCTCCAGGCCGCTCAGTTCCTGTGGGAGGGCACCCAGGCCAGGGAACACGACGGGCCGGCGCGCTCACGCCGGCTCGCGGAACTCGCCGACCGGCTCCAAGGCCGCGACAACGCCGAGCGGGCCCTGCTCACCATCCGCGCCTTCGACGCGATGCTGCGCGGCGAGGACGCCGAACTCGTCGTCGAACTGTGCGACCGGGCCCTGGTCGACGGGCGCCCGGCGCCCGGTCTCGGCTGGACCGACACCGAGTGGGGCTTCGAACTACCGGCACTCGCCGGTATCAGCTACGCCTACACCGACCGGCTCGACCACGCGGAGGAGCTGTTCACCGAGGCGGTCAGGGCGTACGAGATCAGCGGCTGGAGCGGTGCCCACCTGGCCTTCGCACACACCCTGCTCGGCCTTGTCCACCGCCGCCGGGGCAATCTCCCCGAGGCCGAGTCGTTCCTGCGCGAAGGCCTGAGGCTCGCCGATCGCATAGGGAGCGGTCTGCCCGTGCACTGGATCTCGGGGGGCCTGCTCATCGACACACTGCTGGCACGCGGCGAGACGTCCGAAGCGGAAGCGGTGGCGGAGCACTACGCCTTCCGGCCGCCCTACCCCAACGCCATCGTGATACCCGACGGCCCGAGCGTACGCGGACGACTGCTGCTGGCGACCGGGCACACCAAGGAGGCGGTTGCCGAACTGGAAGCAGGCGGAGGGGATTTGGAAAGCCGAGGGAGGCACAACGGCGTCTGGGCCCCATGGTCGGCCGACCTGGCCCGGGCCGTCGCCGCCGAATCCCCGGCCCGCGCCGCCCAGCTGGCCACCCGCGCCCGGGCCCACGCCGAGCGCTTCGGCACGGGCACGGCCATAGGGGAAGCCCTCCGCTGCGCCGCCGCGCTGGCTCCCGAAGCGGAAGCCATCCCGCTGCTCGCCCGCGCGGTCCGCCACCTGGAGGCGTCCCCGGCCGGGTACGAACACGCTCTGGCCCGCTTTGAGTACGGTCTTGCCATCCGCTCCCCGCGCGAGCTCACCCGAGCCGCCGATCTGGCCACCACCTGCGGATCCGCCTCCCTCGCGGCACGCGCCCGGGAGGCGTGTGCGTCCATCCGGCCTCTGGAGTGAGGTAATCTTGTTCCGCGCGCACAGCCGGGGCCCAGCCCCGACGGAGGCGCATCGGGACGTGGCGCAGCTTGGTAGCGCACTTGACTGGGGGTCAAGGGGTCGCAGGTTCAAATCCTGTCGTCCCGACTTTGCGAAGTCGCAGGTCAGGGGCCGTTTCAGAGTGAGTCTGAAACGGCCCCTTGATCGTTTTTGGGACCAGTTGGGGACCAACTCGCCTTGACCGCGTCAGCGCGGCAACCACGATCAGGCTCGGCAAGGAAGTGGCGCCCGCAGCACGCTGAGGTGGGCCGAAAAGGCGGCACCGGCGGCGGTGATCTTGTGCACGTCGGGGTGTAGTGGTGGAGTCGGGTATGGGAACTCTCTGAATGCCTCCCGCCCGTGAGGCTCCGCGTGGGTCCCCGGCGCGCTGCGGACCTGTATCAGGTTGGTGAGCCGGGAGATCGCCGCGGGCCACTGGGCGTAGGGGAGCAACAGAAGCCGTGCACAGCGGCCTTCGGGCTTGAGGGTGTCGTCGTGCAGCAGGCGGCGGGCGGTGTCCCAGCGGGCTTCGTCGTCCATCGCCCGGGGACAGGACGGTGGAGACGATGTCCTTGGAGAGCCAGCGCGTTGCGGTCCCGGCCCGCCCGGAGAGAC
This sequence comes from Streptomyces sp. NPDC127084, assembly GCF_042724175.1. Classification (NCBI taxonomy): domain Bacteria; kingdom Bacillati; phylum Actinomycetota; class Actinomycetes; order Kitasatosporales; family Streptomycetaceae; genus Streptomyces; species Streptomyces sp. NPDC127084. Next base: position 25,960 of record NZ_JBHXFA010000026.1, on the reverse strand, counting down.
TGAGGATGTCAGGGCGGGCTGCTCGGCGTGTGGTCAGGCCGTTTCCTTGGCAGTGGCACGCTTGATGATGGTGGCAAGGCCGAGTCCGGCGGGCAGGGTGCCGAATGAGCTGCCCCAGTCGCCGCCGAGGCGGGAGCGACAGAAGGCGTCGGCGACTGCCGGGTGGCTGTGCCGAACCAGGAGTGAGGCCTGGAGGATGAGTGCCATGGATTCCACCAGGCGCCGGGCACACATCTGGGCGATCTCCGGATCGCTGAGAGCGCCCAGGTTGTTGCGCAGCCGCGCGATGGCGCCGTCGAGGTGGCGGTCGGCGCCTGCGGCTTGGTCCACTTCGGTCAGGAAGGCTTCGAGGGTCTCCGGTTCCTTGACCATGCCGCGCAGTACATCGAGTGCGGCGACGTTACCCGAGCAGGCTCAGGTGGAAGCGGTCCGACAGATGGCCGTCAGGTGCAGGACCAGTTCGGATTCCCGCTCGGCGAAGCGCTCGGCCGGCACCGGCACGGAGATGGCGGCGAACGGAACGCCGTCGCGGGTCACCAGCGCCCCGACGGCGGCGATGCCTGTGGTGTGCTCCTCGCGGTCGAACGCGACTCCCGAGGCCCGGATCTGCGCGAGCTCGTCGAGGACCGCGGCCGCGGAGGTGACTGTCGCGGGCGTGAACCGTCCCAGCGGGCGCTGCAGCAGCCGCTCTGCCTGCTCCTCCGGCATTGCCGCGAGGAACGCCTTGCCGTTGGCCGTGCAGTGCAGGGGGAATGCGGCGCCGATCGCCGAGACCACCCGCAGCGCCTGAGTGCTCTGCACCTGGTCGACAAACCGCACCGCGTCTCCCTCCAACACCGACAGGTCGACCGTCTCGTCGATCGCCGCCTGCAACTCGGCAAGGGATGGCCGGAGTTCGTTCACCAGCCCCGCGGCGGCGGCGCCGGAGAGTGCGCCCAGCGCGCTGCCCAGCCACAGTCGCCCGTCCGCGTCGACGCGTAGCAGCCGCTCCGTGGCCAGCGCTCCGACGATGCGGTGGGCTGTCGTCTTGGCGAGCCCGACGGCGTCATCGAGGTCGGCGAGCCGCATCACGCCGTTGCGCGCCCCGACCGCCTCGAGTACGCGGGCGGCGCGGCGGATTACCTGAATACCGGGGCGGCTGGAGTCTGGGAAGGAAGACATATCCTCAGCGTAGCCCGTATGGGAGATCGAAAAGTCCGTATTGTGGAACTCGGCGGATGGCCAGTCCTGGTGGCCGGGCGAGGGTAACGGGCCCTCAGTCCGATGCTGGGTCCTCGAGATGCTGGATCTTGAGGTTCTGGCAAAGAAGCATGTCGTGATCATGGCGGACTACCCGGCAAAGTTCCAGGGGGGCGTGGTTGCCGTGCACAAGTCCCCGGCCGAGGCAGATCGCCGCCGCGCGGATATGAACCCGGAGACGCTGCGCAACTGAATGCGGGAAGCGGGTGCCGGCCGCCTGCCCGGCCGGCGGGCGGATGGTTGAGAGTGCCGCAGAGGACGGTGCCGCGCGGCTGGTGCGCTCCAGGGCGTGAGCGCGGTGGCAGTAGTACGGACAGTGCGCTCCCCGAGTCGCTCAACGCGACCGATCGGCAGGTCGGTGCCGTTTCGGGTGATTTCGCCCGTCAAGGAGCGGCGTCCGGTGCATGGGGTCTCCCTGGCCTCGTGGGTCGAGGTGGTGGGGTCTCTCCCCTGGCCTCGTGGGTCGAGGGGGTGGGGTCTCTCCCCGGGCCTCGTGGGTCGAGGGGGTGGGGTCTCCCCAGGCCGCAAGGGCCGAGGGGACGCGATCGCGGGCGCTGGGATCCCCCCGCCGAAGGCAGGGGGAGATCGGCTTCGGGGTGGACCCGCTGGGTTGATGCGGCAACGCCGCGAGTCGCCGTGCCGGGCGTCGCGACGGGGCGCACGATGCCTGATGCGGCACCAGCCCCTGTCTCTGGCGGGCGACGACAGGCGCGCTGCTCTTGACGCACAAGGCGGACAGGCGCGCGATGGCGGTAACGAGCGGCCGGGGTCGGCACACGGATGAGCCTGGCGTAGACGAGAGCACTTGCCTATAGTCCATTTAGCAGATCTCAGGATCCGTATCGCGGATCCGAAGCAAGGAGGTGGGCGTGACTCCCATGGGCAGGGTGTTCGAGCGCGGAACCGATGGCTACGAGGAGGCCAGGCGCGCTACCGTCTGGAACGCGAGGGTGCCGGACCGGTTCCCCGATCTCGTCGTGCAGGCCTCCTCCGTGGCCGATGTGCAGGCTGCAATCCGTTACGCCAAGGACCACGGAATGCGGGTGGGTGTCCGCTCCGGTGGCCATAGCTGGGCGGCCAATCACGTGCGTGACGGCGGCCTCCTGCTCGACGTGTCACGGATGGACACCGTCGAGATCGACCGTGAGTCGATGACCGCGACCGTCGGCCCCGGCCGCCACGGCCATGAGATGTGCGCGATCCTCGGCGAGCAGGGTCTCTTCTTCCCTGCGGGCCACTGCCAGGGCGTGGCCGTGGGTGGGTACCTCCTCCAGGGCGGCTACGGCTGGAACGGTCGGGTGTTCGGCCCCGCCTGCGAGAGCGTCGCCGGCATCGACGTCGTCACTGCCGACGGCGAGCTCGTCTATGCGGACGCGTCGCACAACGCCGAGCTGTACTGGTCGGCTCGCGGGGCCGGCCCCGGATTCTTCGGAGTGGTCACACGGTTCCACGTCCGCGTATACCCGAAGCCTGCCGTGTGCGGTTCGAGCCTGTACGTCTACCCCATCGAACTGATGGAGAACGTGTACCGGTGGGCTCATGCGATAGGGCCGCATGTCGACCGTCGCGTGGAGATGCAGATCGTCATGGCCGCAGCCTTCCCGGATCTCGGCATCGAGGGGCCCGCGATCGTCATCGCCTCCCCGGTGTTCGCGGACTCCGAGGAGGAGGCGCGTGAGGCCCTGAGCCTGCTGGAGAGCTGCCCCGTCCGTGACCGGGCACTGATCGCAGTGCCGTACGCCCCCGCACAGCTCTCCGACTGGTACGCGGCGGTCACGCACGCCTACCCCGAGGCCCACCGCTACGCCACCGACAACATGTGGACCTCGGCACCGTTCGACGAGTTGCTCCCTGGCTTGCGGCGCATCTCCAAGACACTGCCGCCCGCTCCCTCGCACTTCCTCTGGCTCAACTGGGGTCCCTCACCGAAGCGTCAGGACATGGCGTACTCCATGGAGGACGACATCTACCTCGCGCTGTACACCGTCTGGTCCGACGCGGCCGACGACCACCGCTACGCAGGCTGGGCTGAGACCCATATGAGAGCGATGGCCCCACAGGCCAGCGGCGTCCAACTGGCCGACGAGAACCTCGGCCGCCGTCCCGCCCGCTTCGCCACCGACGCTGCCATGCAACGCCTGGACCGGGCTCGCGCTGCCTACGACCCCGAGGGCCGCTTCCACCCGTGGATGGGGCGCTTGTGACTCTGCGCCGCCGCCCCGTGCGGCCCACCGAACCCCACCTCGGCTACCGGACGGCCGAGGACATCGCCACTCCCTTCGCGGCGTTCTTCAACCCCGCGATGGCTCCCCTCGCCCCGCATGTGGCCGCCGCCGTGAACTCCGGACCGCAGGCCGGCGACCTGCTCACCGCGCTGGAGGACGCGGGCTCGCTGCTGCGAACCGAACGGGAGGCGACGGAGACAGGCTACGCACTACTGCCCGACGGCTCGATGCGTGTCGCCGTGCACACCTTGATGCCCGGCGTGACTCCCGCCATGTGGGACTGGTGGTTCTCCTGGCACGGCGACGACACCCGCAAGTACAAGCTGTGGCACCCCCGCGCGCACGTGTCCGCCCAGTGGGCGGACGACGACGTCCACCACGGCCTCCGCACCTACGTAGGACGCACGTCCTTCGTGGACGAGTACCTCGGCTCCCGACTCACCCATGCCTCCATCCGGTTCGTCCCGCCACACGAACTCGGCCTGGACGAAGACGCCCTGGCCGATCCCGAAGAGGCCACCGCGATCTGCGCCCGCGTCGGTCTGTCGAACCAACCGATCGATGCCGGCTATCTCCTGCACCACGTCCGCCGTACCCCGGACGGAGCCGAGATGCGGTCCCGATTCTGGGTCGGGGGTAGACACGCCGCCCTCCGTACCGGGAAGCCGGGCCGCTCCCGTGCACTTCCCGCCATCGCTGGAAGGGTCGCCGCCATGGACGCGCAGCGCGCCACGGACCTGATGGTCCACTGCGCCCAGGAGATGGCCCACCTTGCGTCCTTCCTCCCCGCCATCCACGAACGGTTCAGGAACGACTGACCCCACATGGCCCCATCACAGCACCACGGCCGCACCGACATACCACCGCCGAACACCGCCACCTGCCTACCGATGTGGTTCAAGGGGGTCTCCCATGCCTGAACCCAATGGAGTACGAGGGCTCACAGTGCCCATGGCCTTCCGAGTGGTGTGCGACATCTCCATCGTGCGCTCGATACCGGTAGACCGACTCCTGCAGGGCCCGGACACTTTCCGCCGGGCGCTCCCTCCCTCCTCTCTGGGTTGCGACGTGGCCTGGAGGGGAAACCGATGAATGCGATGTCCTCGTACGCCCAGGCCCTGTTCGCGGGCGCGCTGGTCGGGGCGATGTACGGCCTGCTGCGGGTGAAGTCGCCTGCCCCGCCGCTGTACGGACTCGCCGGGCTGGCCGGCATGCTCGTCGGCCAAGTGACACTGGGATGGTTTACATGACGCCCACCGTCCGGCTCCACCTCGCGTCCGCGCTGACTGGTGTGTTGGCCGGTGCCCTGTACCAGTTGTTCGGAGTTGCCTCACCGGCACCGCCGTGGGTGGCACTCACCGGGCTGCTGGGCCTTCTCCTCGGCGAACGTGGTATGCGAGGGGTCATGAGCCGCATTGGATGCTGCGACTGAGGCAACCAGCCTTCAACGATCACTCCATACGTTGGTGCACTGTTCCGAAGACGGGACCCTGCACCGCACCACGGTCACCAAGCGTCATGGCGCGCTGTACTGCGAGGCCCGTGACACGGGCTGGGGTGCCCAGTGGCCGCCGCCGGCCACGTAGCCGACCCTTCCCGTGCTGAACGGCCGGCACCGGGTCGCGCTTGCGCGGCCCGGTCAGGGTGTGGATGTCCTCCACCCGGTAGACCTCCCGCTCCCCGGACGGCTTGCCCGCGTCCCGCTCGGGCACCCATTCCACAATGCGGCCCGATCTCACCGCCGCGCGCGACATCGTCCGCGCGGCCCTCCGCCCCGCCGGCTGAGCCAACACCGCCAACGGCCGTCGGCCCCGCCGCCTTCCTCACTCTTCAGCCCATTCCATGATCAAAATGGATATCACTGCGGGGCCTTCACGCACCTACGTAGTCGGGTTACGTAGATTCCACGATGCACTGGACTTCTCTCTGCGAAAAGGTGAGGGCGTTCCGGGAGGCGGAACGACTCCGCGACTCTCGTCGTGTGTTGGCGGTAGCGCCGGAGCCTTCGCGTTTCCTGCGGAACTCAATCGAACAAGGAGGAGTTCTTATTATGTCGAACCAGGATGAGCCCAAGGTGGCCGCCTTCACCCGTCGTCTGGACCACATCGTCACCGACGCTCCCAAGGTGGCCGGTTTCACCCGTCGTCTGGACCACATCGTCACCGACGCCCCCAAGGTGGCCGCCTTCACCCGCCGTCTGGACCATATCGTCACCGACGCTCCGAAGTAGTCGGTTTCAACCGTTAATCGGACCGCATTGTCACAGGCGCGTCTGGATCTTCTGTAACGCATTAACCGGGTTACCTGACGAGAATATGTCGGCGAACTGGACTCGGTAGATGGGCTGTGGTGAGGGTTTCCCCACCGCAGCCCTCGCGATTTAACCCTCGTGGTAAACGGGGTTGATGGAATCCTGGTTGGTAGCGACCGTGAATCGAAACGGAGAAGCCGTGAAGAAGCCGGTGCGAATTGATGTAACTTTTGATCCGCTCCTGCCAAGAGATGATGTGGCGCGATGCAAGCCATTCACGGACGAGGATTACATAGTCCCGTTTGAGGACGATTTTGAGGACGTCGTGGAGGAACTGACGGATCTCTCGGTGCGGCTAATCCATTTGCTGCCCGATCCGTCGTTGAGTCCGGACGAGAGGCTTGAACGGCTGGCTCGAGTTGTCCCCTCCTCTCAGCTGATCACAGCTAACAGGCGGACCGCACGGTCGAAGCTGTACGCCCTTCGGGGACGGCTGGATCAATTGGTCCCCAACTCTGAAATGACATCCAGAGAGAAGTTGCAGTGGTTGGTGGACAGGCTCCATGAACTGGTGCCGGACGAAGGTCTGCGACCAATACAACGACTGGAACGAATCGGCGATTACAGGTCCACCGACGTCGGTGTTTCCCCGAGGTGGTGGCAGTGACTTCGCCCGCTCCGCTGGCCACGTACCACCCCAGTCTCTTCCACGCGAAGGCAGCGACGGCAGCAGACCGCAGTTGGGTGGCTGCGAGCCTGGGTTGCCGCGATAGCGCGGCTCCTGAGGGTCTCCTGCCCCTCCTCTTGCACGACATCCTGCTCGGCAGCCCCGAAGGCGAAACGGCCCGGACCGGAACAGTTGAGCGATTCGAGGTCGGTGGCAGTGTCTTCTGGTGGCTTCTTCCGGGTGACGTACCGGGTTCCCTGGACGACGCGGTCTCACTCGACGGCCATGCCGTTGTGTCCCCCTGCGCATACGTCCGGGAATCGATCTCAGCAGCCCTGGAAGTCGTAGCGACTCATCCATGGGCCATGGAACTGCTCCGGACGTACGTCACTACGTTCGCACTGACGGAGCAGTCCGCGGAGGGCGGCTCTCCCTTGATCACCTCATGTTCGCTACCGGACTTCCCGCTTTGTGTCTTCTTTTCCCAGCGCGCCTTCGTGCACATCCCGCCGCGAAGCGTCGCCTCCGCTCCGTCGGCCCGGCTCGCCGCTGAAAACCTCTATCACGAAGCAGTGCACCAAGCGGTCAACCATACGCTGCTGTCCAGGGAACTGCTGGTGCCTGGCTACAGCTCCAGTACTAGCCCGAAGATCCCCATTTACTGGCGGAAGACAGCCGGCGAGGAACGTAACCGGGAGTGGGAGCTGGACCGGGTGCTGCATGCGGCTGCCGTGTACTGCCATCTGATGCATTGGCGGCTTGCCGAATTGAGCAGCGCTGAACTCACGCCCGAGGAGCGTGCCATGATCTCTCAGGCAAGCGAGGAGTCCGTGAGCGCGCTGCGTACCCTGTGCGTGGCCCTGACCGACCACATCGATTACTTCACCAGCGAAGGTGCACTATTCGTTGGCCGACTCGTGGAGGCGTCGGCGCAGAGGTCCAGCCTCCTTGAGGCGTGGTTGCACAAACGCCCAGTCGATGAGGGCGCCCAGAATCAAGCGCTACCTGCGTATGAGTAAGCGGGTCAGTCGCAAAGATCGGCTTTTCGCTGCAGTCTGGGGCGGCCAGCTCTTGTCTCTTACCGGCTCGAGTGCCGCGGCAATCACCATCGCTCTCACGGTTTATGCCGAGACGGGGAGCGCGACGGATCTGGTACTGATCACCGCAGTAGGTACGCTTACCAGTATCTATCTGGCCCCGATCGCTGGAACCGTCGCCGACCGATTCCCCCGCCGCATTGTGCTGATCTTTTGCAATGCCGCACTGAGCACGTTGTCGGTGCTGCTGGCTCTGGTGATGTCGTCGGATAGTACTTCGAATGCGCTTTGGCTCTCCGTACTGCTGGGGTTGCTCTTCGCCGCAGGTATTCTCAATGCGGCGCTCTCGGTGACTCTTGCTGCAAGTGTGCGGCAGCTGCGCCCTGAAGCAGACCTCACCCGGATCAATGGCGTAACCTCTTTGATCGAGGCGGCGCCCACCTTGGTTGGTCCGGTGCTCGGGGCCGCTGTGTACGCTGCATTTTCACCGTCCATCGTACTGCTCTTCGATGCAGCAACTTTCGGTATTCCCGCCTTGCTTCTCTTGAAGATGCGTTGGGACGAACACCCGAGCCAAGCGCCAGAACGAGGCAGGCGACTTTTCGCAGGAGCGGCAGCGGGCTTGAGATTCGTGCTGGGACATCCGGATCTGAGGCGTCTGCAGATTTCCTACGCAGCCATCAATTTCTGCAATGGCCTTACCGCAGCAGTTCTGACGGTGTATGTACTGACTGCATCTTCAGCCACGGATGCGAACAGGAACCTCGCCATGGTCAACACTGCCGCTTCGGTGGGTCTCCTGCTCGGGTCTGCTGTCGCCGTAGGCCTAGGTAGACGTGTCAACCGAGCAATCCTGATCGGTGGTTCGCTGCTTGCCGCTCCAGCAGTAGGGAGACTGGGGCTGGCACTCACAGCGATCCCTCTTGTCTGGGCAATCACTCACGCCGTCAATAGCGCCGCGCTGCAAGTCAGCAACACCTCGCTGACGGCTATTTGGCAGGAACGAGTGCCACCAGAACAGCAGGCTTCGGTGTTCGGCGCCAGGCGCCTGCTGGGCCAAGGCCCCTACCCCGTAGCTGTACTCCTCGGGGGCTGGCTGCTTGGCCACACTTTCGCGTCGGACTCTGCTCTGACCGTATCGGCGGCACAGGTGTTTCCGCGCTTTGCCGCCCCGGGCGGCGGAGCCGGACTGCTGATCAGCTTGGCCGCCGTTGTCCAATTGGTCATCTCATTCATACTGCTGGCGAGTCCGCATCTCAAACGCGTCGCCATGCCCCCTCAGCCTGCATCCACCGCGCGTTAGCCGGTCCGGGGACGACGAAATGAGAAGAGGTGCAGCATCGGCTCGGGGGTCTCCTGGCGTGACCTTCCCGCGCGCTACGGGCCGTGGAAGACGGTGTACACGCGCTTTCGGCGCTATGCCCTGGACGGCGTGTTCACCCGGGTTCTGCAGCAGGTCCAGGCCAAAGCGGACGCGCTCGGCGACATCGACTGGCTGGTGCAGATCGACTCCACTGTCGTCCGGGCCCACCAGCACGCCGCCGCCACCGGCCGAAAAGGGGGAAGCACCGCAGGGACGAACCGGACGATCACGCCCACGGCCGATCCCGAGGAGGACTGACCACCAAGCCCCACCTCGCCTGCGACGGCCGCGGCAGGCCCCTCGCCATCCTGCTCACCCCTGGCCAACGCCACGGCAGCGTCTGCGCCGAGACATTGCTGGAGCGCATCCGAGTACCTCGCACCGGTCCCGGCCGCCCACGCTCAAGACCTGACCACGTCGTTGCGGACAAGGCTCACAGCTCCCGCGGATTCCGCAACTACCTGCGCAAACGCGGGATCACCCACACCAGGCCTCGGGGGCAGGTCGGGGGCTGAAACGGGGCGTGCGAGGTGCCTGACCCGTCGCGCTCCCCGCACCTCACCTTTTGGCCGTTCCCGTGTCCCATCGCCCGACGGCGAGCCGCCGGACAGTGTGGAGAGTGCGTGAACGTGCGGTGATCGGCCGTTGATCGGCCGTAGAGCCGTGCCGTGGACCATCGGAGCCAAGGGGGAACACGGCTCGCCGGTCACCACCGGTCGCCGCCGCCTTCGGCGTGCACCGTACGCCGCCAGGGCCCCGGGTCCCCAGCGCATTGGCCAACCCACGGAAGGTGGACGAGGCATGGACGGTTTTCAGCCACTGCGGTCGACGGCGGGCTTCGGAGAACTGCTCAGGATCCGGCGTGAACGGGTCGGCCTGACCCAGCAGGTGCTCGCCGACCACGCGACCCTGAGCGTCCGGGCGATCCGGGACATGGAGAGCGGACGGGTGCAGCGCCCGCGGCAGGAGACGGTCCGGCTGCTGGCCGATGCGCTGCGGCTGGAGGGCCGCATCCGGTCCAACTTCGAAGCGGCGGCCCGTCGGCAGGCGTTCGTCGAGGAGACGTCCGACGAGCCGACCGCGCCGCCGGTCGCCCGGGGAGCGATCATCGGCCGGGAGCTGGAGGCCGAAGTCCTGACCGACGCTCTGGCCGTATACGGGGATCGGCTGATCACCGTGGCCGGCCTCGGCGGGTCCGGCAAGACCCGGCTGGTGCTGGAGGTCGCGCGTCGGCTGCACCTCGGGTCCCGGTGGTCGGTGCGCTGGATCGACTGCGGCCGGCAGCCGGCGGCCGGACTCGAACGCCGCGCGGACCTCGCCCGGGCGATCGGCGAGCGGCCGACGCTACTGGTCCTTGACGGCGCCGACGCCGGCGTGGACACGGTCCTTCTGGACGAGCTCTTCCACCACTGCCCCGGTCTGCGGGTGCTGATCACCGCCCGGGCCCCGCAGTCGCTGCCCGGTGGCCAGGTGATCCCGCTCGCGCCGCTGCCCACCCCCGAGCCGGAACTCGACCACGATCCGGTGGCACTGGCCGAGGTGGGCGCGGTCCGGTTGCTGCTTTCGCATCTGCGCCGACTCCGCCCCGGCTACCGGATGGAACCCGACGAGGCACCCGCCATCGCCGCGCTCTGTCGTCAACTCGACGGCTTGCCAGGTGCGCTGGAGCTTGCGGCCGACTGGTCGACGGTACTGCCCCCGCGTCAGCTGGCGGCGCAGCTGGCGAGCGGTCCGCTCCATCTGGCGCCATCGCCGGCCGGATACGGCGGTAGGGCGGACGTCGGCGCGGCGCTGGGCGCCGCGCTGGAGCGGCTGACGCTCGGTCAGCGGGACCTTCTGGAGCGGCTCGCGGCCACACCGGGGGACTGGTCGGGCGAGGACGCCGTCGAACTGAGCGGTCGCCCGCCGCAGGAGTGCCTGGCGGCGGTGCACGAGCTGCTGGCGAGCGGGCTGATCCGCAGGGTCCCCGCCCGCGACGGCGTACGGTTCACCGTGCTGAACCTCTTCCGGCTCCTGTGCGGGACCGGTGCGTACCCGGAGCTCGCGGCTGCGAGCTGAGCTTCCGCCGAGAGCTCCGGTCCGAGCAGCCGATACTGCCCGAATCCTGCCGGGCGAGCTGCCGGTCCGGCGCCCGGACGCTCCCTAGCGTTCTGTGTACGGCCGGGCGAGCCGAACACCCTGTCGCCCCGGACACCCGGAGTCCCACCACTCGCCGGGACTCCCCACCCACCTACCGACACAGAGGGTTTGCGCCGTGGAGCAGCATGCCGTGGAGCAGCACGAAAAGGCCGAGCCGGCCGGTCTGGACATCGTCGTGACGACCATGGCCTCGGACTCGCACACCTGGAACCTGGTCTTCCTCCAGCTACTGTTGGAGGAGCTCGGGCACCGGGTCACCAACCTGGGCGCCTGTGTGCCGGACGAACTGCTGGTCGCCGAGTGCCGCCGGATCGAACCGGACCTGATCGTGCTGAGCAGCGTCAACGGGCACGGTTTCCACGACGGACGGCGGGTGATCGCGGCACTGCGCGCCTGCCCCGAACTGGTCCGCACGCCGACCGTGATCGGCGGAAAGCTGGGGATCGCGGGCTCCGGCTCCGGCACCACGAACCGGCAGCGGGCGCTGCTGGCGGCAGGCTTCGACGGGGTCTTCGAAGAGGGTGGGTCGGTACTGGAGTTCCAGTCCTTCGTCGGCTCGCTGTCATCCGGGGCCAGGGCGCTGCCGCTTGGGCCGGGGCCCGGGTTGCCGGCTTCCGGGTCGGGCTCCCTGCCCACCGGATCCGAGGTGCTGCCCGCCGAGTCGGGGGTGCTGCTGTGACCGGCCCCGGGGGTGGCACGAGCGAGGCGCTCACCGACCGCTGTGACGCACCCGCTGTCTCAGCGTCCGCACCTGCCGCCCCGGCGTCCGTGTCCGCTGCTTCGGGGTCAGCTCGTGCCGTATCCGCGCCTGCTGTTCCGGCGTCTGCCCCTGCTGCCCCTGCTGCCCCTGCTGCTCCAGTGTCCGCTCCAGCCGCCCCTGCTCCTCCGATGTCCCCTCGTGCCGTCCCGGCCGCCCTGGAGTCCGGCTTCGGTGCCTTCGTCGCCCGAGCCCGGGCGAGCGGTGTTCTGGTCGTACAGCCCAGGATGGGGATGGCCGACCCGTTGCTGATGCGCGACGGCCTGCTCGCCACCCGGGACGCGGACGCTGCCACGGTCGGCACCATCACGCTCGACAGCTACACCCGCACCGGCGATCTCGACGCCGCCCGGCGCGCTCTCGCCGAAGGGGTCGGCCTGAACGGCTACCCGATCGCCACCCACCCTGCGGACACCACTCGGGCGGTGCTGCGGGGCGTCGCGGACGCACGGTTCCCGGTACAGGTCCGGCACGGTTCGGCGATGCCGGAGCACATCGTCCGTGCGCTGCTGGCGGTCGGCCTGGACGCAACGGAGGGCGGCCCGGTCTCGTACTGCCTGCCGTACAGCCGTACGCCGCTGCGTGAAGCGGTTGCCAACTGGCAGCGCTGCTGTGAACTGCTCGCCTCGGCTGCGCGGTTCGGCGCCGAGCCGCATCTGGAGACATTCGGCGGCTGCCTGATGGGTCAGCTCTGTCCACCGAGCCTGCTGATCGCGGTCAGTGTGCTCGAGGCGCTCTTCTTCCGGCAGCACGGGCTGCGTTCGCTCTCGCTCAGTTACGCCCAGCAGGCCGACCCGCGCCAGGACGAGGAGGCACTCACCGTGCTCGGACGGCTGGCCGGCGAACTGCTGCCGGACGTCGACCATCACATCGTGCTCTACGCCTACATGGGTGTCTTCCCGCGCTCGCCCGGAGGGGCCCGGATGCTGCTGGAGGACGCGGCCCGGTTGGCCGTGCGGGCGGGCGCTGCCCGGCTGATCGTCAAGACCACCGCCGAGGCGCACCGCATCCCGACGGTGGGCGAGAACATCCGGGCGTTGGAGACGGCAGCGGCCGCTGCAGCCGCCGAGCGCGCCGGGGCACCGCTGACCGCTGTGCCCGGCATCCGCACCGCGGACACCGGCACCGCCGGCAGCGGGATCGGGGAGACCGGCGTGGCTGACACCGGCATCGAGGCGGAGGCGCGCGCGTTGATCGGCGCTGTGCTGGAGCTGGACGCGGATATCGGCCGCGCGCTGGTCCGGGCCTTCGCCGCCGGCTACCTGGACGTTCCCTACTGCCTGCACCCGGACAACGCCGGCCGGTCCCGCACCTCACTCGCGCCCGACGGCCGGTTGCACTGGTCGAGCGTCGGGTCGATGCCGATCACCGGGCGGCCGGACGGCCGCCCGCGGCCGCCGATCCTCGGCTCGGCCGGGCTGCTCTCGGCGCTCTCCCACGTCCAGCGGCACTACGACGCCCGTGCCGCCGTCCCCGGCCCGCTCCCTCCGCCTGTACCGCCCCGCACGACGTCCACGCCACGACGAGAGTTGGGACTCACCACATCATGACCACCGACGGTCTCACGGCCCCCGCACCGTTCCCGGACCCCGCTCGCCACCTGACCGCGCCGGCCACTCGCAGCGCGCTCCGGGTCCAGCACCAACTTCTCTTCGCTGCCAGGGAGTTCCTGCGCGAGCAGGGCTTCACCGAGCTGCTCCCGCCGATCATCGGGCCGGTCACCGACCCCGGCTCACGCGGTTCAAAGCAGGTCGATGTCGACTTCTACGGTCACCGCTACAAGCTGATGACGAGCGCGATCCTCTACAAGCAGGCCTCACTGCTGGCCTTCGACAAGATCTTCTGCATTGCTCCCAACGTCCGGCTGGAACCGCTGGAGACCGCCGGTACCAGCCGCCACCTGGCCGAGTTCCACCAGCTCGATGTCGAGATAGCGGGTGCGACCAGGGACGACGCCGTTCGGCTGGTCGAACGCCTGGTGGTGCACATGGTCGAAAGCGCGGTCCGGGAACTGCCCAAGGAGTTTTCCGAACTCGGGCGGGACGTCGATGCGTTCACCGAGCTGCTGAAGGGCTCGTTCGGCCGGATGAGGCACGCCGAGGCCGTCGCCGAACTGCAAGGGCTCGGCCACCCGCAGAGCCCGGACGCCGAACTCGACTGGGCCGGTGAGGCATTGCTGTCCGCCCAGCGGGACCGGCCGTTCTTCGTCACCGACTACCCCAAGGGCTCCCGCGGATTCTACGACCGGGAGGACCCCGAACAGCCCGGCCTGCTCAGGAACTTCGACCTGATCGCAGCCGAGGGCTACGGCGAACTGTGCAGTGGCAGCCAGCGCACCAACGACTACGCGGAGATCGTCACCCGGATGCGGGAGACCGGCGAGAACCCGCAGAAGTACCGCTGGTATCTGGACCTGGTCCGTGAGGGTGTGCCCGGCAGCGCGGGCTTCGGTATCGGCGTCGAGCGGCTGACCCGCTATGTCTCCGGACTGGACGCGGTCTGGCAGGCCAGTGCCTTCCCGAAGCTGGCCGGGGTGGTGTCGCCGTGAGCGATCTGTCGGCGCCCGGCTTCCCGGAGGAGGAGGTCCGGTGGCGTGCCCGGGGCGGGACGGCGGCGGCCTTCCCGCCCCCCGGCGAGTACGGCCGGGTCCTGTTCGGTGCGGAGCACGGGGAGAGCCGGTTCCGGGGCGGCGAGCGGGACGTGCTCGACGCGGTACGGATCGCCCCGCCGGTGTTCATGCCGCAACGTCTCGCCCGGCTGATCGACCTCGGCCGCGAGCCGGACTACCGGGATGTCGAACTGGACACCGCCATCGGTGGATTCACCTCCCCCCTGCCGGTGTACGTATCCGCACTCGGCTCCACCCGGGCAGCAGGTGGCGACCTCGGTCTCGCGCTCAGCAGGCAGGCGGGCGCGCTCGGCGTCCCCATGGTGATCGGCGAGAACGTCGTCCCGGTGAACGGCTACGGCAGACTCGGCGAGGAGGCTGACCGGGCACTGCTCGGCCGCCTTCGCGCCTACGCGGAAGAGTTGCCGGACGGACAGGGCGGTGTCGCCGTACAGCAGTCGACCGAGGACGCCGACGCCGAGGTGTGGAACCTCGTATACAGCGACCCGGCTGCCCTGCCGCTGCTCGAATCAGGTCGGCTGGCCTTCGAGTTGAAGCTCGGGCAGGGCGCCAAGCCGGGTCTCGGCGGGATGACCGTGCTGGACACCGGGGCAGCAGGCCGGCTCGGTGACAGGTACGGTCTTGACGACGTCTTCGGTGACGGCCGGGTGCTGCGCTCCAGCACCCCCGGTACCTTCACGGCCGAGATACTGCGCCAGCAGATCCGGCTGATGCGCAACAACTTCCCCCGGGCCCGGATCTGGGTGAAGCTGCACCCCGGCCGGGACATCGCCGAGGCCGCCCGGGTGGCCGCCGAGGCGGGGGCGGACGCCGTGACGGTGGACGGTGCCGAGGGCGGCACCGGGTGGGCGCCGGGGATCTTCCCGGACCAGGTCGGGCTGCCGCTGGCGGAGTGCCTGCGCCGACTGGCAACCGCGGGCCCAGTGTCCTGCCTGCTCGTCTCCGGACGGATCTGGGAGGGCGGCCGGGCGGTGAAGAGCTTGGCGCTGGGCGCCCGCGCCGTGGGCCTGGGCCGGGCCGCTCTGCTCGCCACAGCCGAAGACCCGCGGGCCGGGCTGATCCGGTTCGCGGAGTGCTTCGCGCTCGAACTCCGATTGCTGATCAGCGCACTCGGAAAATACGCGCCGACCGCACTGGACCGGAACGACATATGGTCCCAGGACTTCCCTGAAATTCCCGTCACGGGATAGCCGGGGCAATCTCCCGCAGCCCGCCGGGGCGTTCGCTGTCGCCCGGGCGGGCTGCGCTGTTTCTGCGTTTTGTAACTCGCTCAGACTGAGAGGCAGTTGAAACTGCCGACGGTCTTCCGGGCATTCTGCCGATCGGCCCGGAGACACCGCCATATTTTCGAGACGACCACCCGCAGCGTCGTCAATTCATCGGGGTTGGATGATGGAATCTCGCGATCTCCCTTTCATATCCGTCGCACGTCGGTTCCCGGATCGCCCAGCCCTACGGCTCGGCTCCCGGACCGTCGCCTACCGGGAGCTGGACGAGCTGAGCGGAGCCCTCGCCGCCCGGATCGCCCCCGGACGGACGGTGGCCGTCACCGGCCGGGACCGGCTCGACCACGTGGTCGGCCTGCTCGCCGCCCTCCGCGCCGGTGCCACCTACCTGCCGCTCGACCGGGAGGCACCCGAGGAGCGCAACGACTGGATCCGCGAGGACGCCGGAGCCACCCTCTCCTACACCGACGGCGAACTGCTCACGGGCGCAGAGCCTGCTGCCGCCCGGGACCTGGCCGGACCCGCGAGCGAGCCGGACCCGGACCGGCGCGGTCGCGAGTCCGCCGCGGGCTACCTCATCTACACCTCCGGCACCACCGGTCGCCCCAAGGGCGTCCATGTCCCACTGGCCGCGCTGACCGGCCATCTGGCCGCCGCCGTCGAGCGCTTCGGGCTCACCCAGGACGATGTGGTGCTGCACTTCGCCCGCCCCACCGTGGACGTGGCCGTCGAACAGGTGCTCACCGCCCTCTCGGTCGGCGCCTGCGTCCTCGTACCCGAGCAGCGACTGCTCGCTCCCGCCGCCCTGCTGGAGCTGCTGGACGCCGAGGCTGTCACCGTGGCCAATCTTGCCGCCGGCTACTTCCAGGAGGTGGTGGCCGCGCTCCGCGAGGGCGGCCGCCCGCCGCGCACCCTCCGACTGATGATCTCCGGCAGCGACCGGCTCTATCCGGACGCCGCTTCCCGCTGGTGGGCCGCCACCGGTGTGCCGCTGCTCAACGCCTACGGGCCCACCGAGACCGTCGTCACCGCCACCGTGCACGAACTGACGCGACCGGCCGCGGGGGAGGGCGACACGGTCCCGATCGGCCGCCCGCTCGGTGACCGCCGCGCCTATGTGCTGGACGACCGGCTGCGGCCGGTGGCGCCCGGCACATCCGGTGAGCTGTACATCGGCGGACCGCTGTTGGCCTCCGGCTACCACGGCCGCCCGGGACTGACCGCCGGCCGGTTCCTCGCGGACCCCTTCGCACCGGAGCCGGGCGCCCGGATGTACCGCACCGGTGACCTGGTCCGGCAGCCTGGTACACAGGCCGGTACTCGTACCGCCCTGGAGTTCGTCGGCCGCGTGGACCATCAGGTCAAGGTCCGCGGCTTCCGGGTCGAGCCCGGCGAGATCGAGCAGGTGCTGGCCGCCCGCCCGGACATCGCCGCAGCGGTCGTGGTCGCGCATGAGGGCCGGCTCGCCGCGTATGCGACCGGCAGCGCCCCAGACCCGGCCGAACTGCGTGCCTACCTGGCGGAGCGGCTTCCCGAGCACATGGTCCCGGCGACCGTCACCCTGCTGGACGCGTTCCCGCTGACCGCCGGTGGCAAGGTGGACTGGGCCGCGCTGCCCGAGCCGCAGGCCGCGCCCGCCGCGCCGGTCGCGGCCCGCCGCCCGCCGCGTACCCCCGCCGAGCAGCTGATCGCCGCCGTCTGGGCAGACGTGCTGGGAGTCCCCGAAGTCAGCGCCGACGACAACTTCTTCCACCTGGGCGGGGATTCGCTCACGGCCGTACGCGTGGTCGGCCGCGTCTTCGACGTGTTCGGCATGATCTCGCCTTACACCATCTTCGACGCGCCGACCCTCGCCGAGTTCGCCGCCGCGGTGACCGCCGCCTCGGACGGCGGCGAACGCCCGGCGCTGAACCGGGCCGCCGCCACCGAGGCGCCGCTCGCGAACTTCCAGCGCGGGCTGTGGTTCCTGGACCAGTGGAACCCGGACGCGCCGACCTACATCGTGCCCTGGGTGTTCCGCTTCGCCGGACCGGTCGACCCGGAGCTGCTCCGCCGCGCCCTGACGGGCGTGGCCGACCGGCACGAAGCGCTGCGCACCACATTCGAGCTGGGCGAGGACGGCCCACGGCAGATGATCCGCGCCTCAATCGAGCTGCCCTTCACCGTCGTGGACACCACTGCCGATGCCGTGGACGGCCTGCTGGCCAAGGCCGCGCTGGTGCCGTTCGACCTGGAGACCGGCCCCCTGGTCCGCGCCCACCTCTACCGCACCGGCGAGACGTCCACCCTGCTGCTGCTCTGCCACCACATCGTCTGGGACGAGGGCTCACTCCCGGTCCTGGAGGCTGAACTGGCCGCCCTGTACGAGTCCCTGTCCACCGGCCGTCCCGCCGGACTTCCCGAACTCCCGCTGCAGTACGCCGACTACAGCCTGTGGCAGCAGCAAGACGGCACCGCCGAGCGGCAGCTCGACTACTGGCGCGAACAGTTGCGTGGCGCGCCCACCGAGCCCGCGCTCCCCACCGACCACCCCCGCCCCGAACTGCGGGCCTTCCGTGGCGCGTTCCACCGCTTCACGATGCCGCGCCCGGTCGCCGAGGCTGTCCGGGCACTCGCCCGCAGCGAGGACGCGACCCCGTACATGGTCCTGCTGGCCGGGCTCGCGCTCACCCTGCACCGGCGCACCGGGCGGCGCGACCTGGTGCTCGGCTCCCCGGTGAGCGTCCGTGGCCGGGCCGAACTCGACGCCCTGATCGGCTACTTCGTCAACCTGTTGCCCCTGCGCGTACGACTGGACGAGGGGATGGACTTCCGTGAGCTGGTCCGACACGTCCGCGAGGTGGCGATCGGCGGCTACCGCCACCAGGAGGCACCGTTCGACGCCATCGCGGGCGCCGTCATGGAGCAGCGCACCGACGACCGCACCGACGACCGCAACCCCCTCTGCCAGGTGCTGCTGGAGCTGCACCCGCTGGACACCCGTCCGCTGACCGTCGGCGGCACCGAGGTCACCCGCGAGTTGCACTCCAACCCCGTCTCCCGCTTCGACCTTTCCATCTCCGTGGACGACCGGGGCACCGACTTCACCGGCCGCTTCGAGTACGACTCCGACCTGTTCGACCCCGCCACCATGGCCGCGCTGTGCGAAGCCTGGCTCGGCACTCTCGCCGCCGCCGTCGAAACGCCGGTGCACACACTGTTCGAGGACCGGGCCGCCCGGGAACCGCACGCCCTCGCCCTGGTCTCCGGTGCGGACCGCATCGACTACGGCACCCTGAACGAGCGGGCCAATCGTCTCGCCCACCACCTCGGTGGCGGCTTGGGCATCGGCCGCGGCGACACCGTCGCCATCCTGGTCGAGCGTGCACCGGACCTGGTCATCGCCTCGCTGGCCGCGCTGAAGTCCGGCGCCGGCTACACCCTGCTCGACCCGGACT
This sequence comes from Streptomyces sp. NPDC127084, assembly GCF_042724175.1. Lineage (NCBI taxonomy): Bacteria > Bacillati > Actinomycetota > Actinomycetes > Kitasatosporales > Streptomycetaceae > Streptomyces > Streptomyces sp. NPDC127084. The sequence goes on along the minus strand of NZ_JBHXFA010000026.1, from coordinate 6,990 downwards.
TCCCCGCCGAGCGGCTGGCCGGCGCGTTCGCGGACAGCGGCGCCGCCCTGCTGATCACCCACCGGGACACGAGACCGCCGTTCCCGGTCGCCCACCATCTCGACCTGGACGCCGCAGCCGCCGTCGTCGGGGCCTGTCCCGGCCACGACCCCGGCCTGCCGGTCACCGGTGCCGATCTCGCCTGCGTGATGTTCACCTCCGGCTCCACCGGACGCCCCAAGGGCGTCGCCGTCCCGCACCGCGCCCTCACCACCACGTACCTGGGCCAGGACTACGCCCGTTTCGGCCCCGACGAGGTATGGCTCCAGTGCTCCCCGGTCTCCTGGGACGCCTTCGCCCTGGAGCTGTACGGGGCGCTCGCCTTCGGCGGGGTGTGCGTGCTCCAGCCCGGCCAGCGGCCCGACCCGCAGACCGTCAGCGAACTCACCCGACGGCACGGCGTCACCCAACTCCAGCTCTCGGCCAGCCTGTTCAACTTCCTTCTGGAGGAGTTCCCGGAGACCTACGACGACCTCAAGGTGGCCTTCACCGCCGGTGAGCGGGCCTCCGTCACCCATGTCGGCAAGGCGCTCGAACAGTGGCCGGACCTGGTCGTCGCCAACGGCTACGGCCCGGTCGAGAGCCTCGGCCTCACCACCTGCCACCGCGCCACCCGGGAGGATGCCGCCGGCAACTCCATCCCGATCGGCCACCCGCTGCACGGCAAGGAGATCCACATCCTCGACGAGCGGCTGTGTCCCGTCGCGGACGGCGCCACCGGTGAGCTGTACGCGTCGGGCGGTGGCCTCGCACTCGGATACATGGGCCGGCCCGGGCTGACCGCCGAGAGGTTCGTGGCCTCCCCGTTCGGTGGGCCCGGCGAACGGCTCTACCGCACCGGCGACCTCGGCCACCGGACGGCGGACGGGGTGCTGGACATCACCGGCCGGATCGACGACCAGATGAAACTCCGCGGCTTCCGGGTCGAGCCCGGCGAGATCGAGGACGCGCTCACCCGCCACCCGTCCGTACGAGAGGCCGTCGTCACCGTCCACGAGCCCGCCCCCGGCGACCGCAGGCTCGCCGCGTATGTCACCGCCGCCGGGGCGCCGGGGCCCGACCCGAACACGCTGCTCGACTACCTCGCTCGGCTCCTGCCCGAGCACATGGTGCCCGCCACCTGCGACGTACTGGACGCGCTGCCGCTCAACTCCAACGGGAAGGCCGACCGCCGGGCCCTGCCCGTTCCCGCCGAACGCCCCGAGGAGACCCCTGCTGACGCGTTGACCCCGGACCAGCGACTGGTGGCCGACGCCGTCCGCGCTGTTCTGAAGCTGACCGACGCCCTCGGGCCTGACGCCGACTTCTTCCGGATCGGCGGCGACTCGCTCGCCGCCGTACGGGTCGCCATGCGGCTCTCCCAGGAGACCGGCACCCGCGTCCCGCCACAGGTGGTCTTCCGAGGACGGACGGTCAGCGCCATCGCCGAACGCATGGGGGCGCGATGAAGCGGCCCCTCGCACCGCCGCCAGCCCGCCTGACCGTCAGTCCACCCGCCCGAACGAAGGGAACGAGGCCATGAGCCCATCCGCCGACCCGCCTGCCGCGCCGCTGAGCACCACTCAGGCCTCCCCGTGGGGCGCCCCGCTCGTCGCGCCGCCGGCCGGTTCGCCGACCGACCGGGCAGCCGACCTGCCCGCCGTCCCGTCGGCGGACCTCCGCGCTTCCGCCGGCCCGGCCGCCGGCCGGGCGGCCGTGCAGCCCGCCGACGGCCCGGGCCTCGTCCGCAGCGCGCCGGTCTCGGGTCTCCAGCGCGGCCTGTGGTTCCTCGACCGGTGGAACCCGCAGGCCGCCACGTACACCACCCCCTGGACGTACGACATCACCGGCCCGCTCGATCTCACACTGCTCCAGCGGGCGCTGGACGGTGTGGCCGCCCGGCACGAGGCGCTGCGCACCACTTTCGCCCTGCACCCGGACGGCCCCCACCAGTGTGTCCACCCCACCCTCGCCCTGCCACTCGCCGTCACCGATCTCCGCGAGCTGCCTGAGCCCCAACAAGGCCACCGAACAGAGCAGTTGATCGCCGAACGATCCGCTGAACCGTTCGACCTGACCACGGGACCGCTGCTGCGCGCCGAGGCGTTCCGGCTCGCCGACGACCGCACCACGTTGCTGTTCGTGGTCCACCACATCATCTGGGACGGTTGGTCGGCTGAGCTCTTCGACGGCGAACTCAGCGAGCTCTACGCCGCGTTGAGTGAGCAGCGGGATCCCGTCCTGGCTGCGCTCCCCACCCAGTACGCCGACTGGGCGGAGGAGGAGCAGCACACCTCCTACGAGGAGCATCTCGCACACTGGAAGCGGAGCCTCGACGGTGCTCCCACCCTGCTCGAGCTGCCCGGTGACCGGCCGCGGCCCGCAGAGCGCAGCCAGCTCGGCGCCACCGAGCCGTTCGAGCTCGCCCCCGGCACCGCGGCCCGGGTCCGGGCGCTCGCCGAAGCGGAGGGCGTCACCCCGTTCACCATCCAACTCGGCGCCTTCGCCATGCTGATGGGCCGCTGGACCGGTGCCGACGATCTGCTCGTCGGTACCCCGGTCACCACCCGCGACCGTCCGGAACTCGGCCACCTGCTCGGCTATTTCGTCAACATGCTGCCGATACGTGTACGGCTCGCTCCCGGCGCCACCTTCCGCGGGTTGCTCGCCGACATCCAGGACAGCGCCTTCGATGCCTTCGGCTACCTCGACGTCCCCTTCGACCAGTTGGTCGACATGCTCGGCACCTCCCGCACCCCGCAGCACCCGCCCCTGGTCCAGGTGGTGTTCGGTGCCCACGCCGAGGACCGGGAGCCGGTCGCGCTCGGCGCCGCCACCGCCGTGCGCACCGTCCGCTCCAACGGCACCAGCAAGTTCGATCTCACCTGGTCCGTCTTCGAGGGCAGCGACGGCGGCGAACTGCGCGGCGAGGCCGAGTACAGCAGCGACCTCTTCGACCCCGGCACCGTGCGCCGGCTCGCCGCCGACTACGGCGCACTGCTGGACGCCGCCCTCGCCGACCCGGACGCCACCGTGCTCCGGCTCACCTCCGCCGGACGGCCCCACCGCCCCGCCCGGCTCGACCCGGGCGACTGCCTGCACCACCTCTTCGAGCGTGCCGCCGACGCGCACCCCGACCGGCCCGCCGTGAGCGACCAGGGCGGCATCCTCAGCTACGCCGAACTCGACCGCCGTGCCAACCGGCTGGCGCACACCCTGCTCGCCAGCGGGGTGCGCCCCGGCGACCGGGTCGGCCTGCTGCTCGAACGCACCGCCGCCGTGCCGGTCGCCATCCTGGCCGTGCTCAAAACCGGCGCCGCCTACGTGCCGGTCGACCTCGCCGCACCGGCCGACCGGGCCGCCCTGGTCTTCGGCGACACCGCCGTCACCATGGTCCTCACCGATCGGCCCGACCGTGCCCCGGACGGGCCCTGGAGGACCCTCGACCTCGCCGACCGGGCGGACGAGATCGCCGCCCACCCGCCCACCCGTCCCTCCCGCACCGGCCGCCCCGCCGATATCGCCTATCTCATCTTCACCTCCGGCTCCACCGGCCGCCCCAAGGGCGTCGCCGTCGCCCACGAGCACGTCAGCCGCCTCATCGACTCGGGCCGGGACCACTTCGGCTTCGGCCCGGAGAAGGTCTGGACCCTGTTCCACAGCTACGCCTTCGACTGGACGGTCTGGGAGCTCTGGGGCGCCCTGCTGCACGGCGCCCGCCTGGTCGTCGTGCCCTACCTCACAAGCCGCTCGCCCGACGAGTTCGCCGGTCTGCTCGAAGAGGAACAGGTCACCCACCTCTGCCTCACCCCATCGGCCCTCCGGCAGCTCGAACCGGCGCTGCGCCGCCATCCGCGCGCCCTGCCCGACCTGCGGTGGATCATGCTCGGCGGCGAGGCGCTCGACCCGGGTGTGGTGCAGCGCTGGCACGAACTCGACCCGCTGCCGCCCGCCCGGCTCTGCAACCTCTACGGCATCACCGAGACCACCGTCCACGTCACCATCCACGATGTCGCCGAGGGCGGCGCGGGCTTCGAGCGCAGCCTGGTCGGCGAACCCATGACGCACCTCACCGCGCTCGTCCTGGACGACTGGCTGCGCCCCTGCCCGCCCGGTGTCCCCGGCGAGCTGTACATCGGCGGCGGCAGCCTCGCGCACGGCTACTGGGGCCGCCCCGGCCTGACCGCCGGCCGATTCGTCGCCGATCCGTACGGCCCGCCCGGCGCCAGGCTCTACCGGACCGGCGACGTGGCCAGACGGCTGCCGGACGGCGGTCTGGAGTACGTCGGCCGGGCGGATTTCCAGGTGAAACTGCGCGGCTTCCGGATCGAGCTGGGCGAGATCGAGAACGCCGTCGCCGCCCACCCGGAGGTGGACGCCTGCGTGGTCACGGTCCACGAGGACCGGCTCGCCGCGTACATCACCGAGCGTTCGGCCGCCGGGCCCGGAGACCTGCGGGAGTTCCTGGCACGCTCACTGCCCGAGTACATGATCCCGGCGAGCGTCACCGTGCTGGACGCGCTGCCGCTCACCGTCAACGGCAAGGTGGACCGCGCCGCGCTGCCCGACCCCGACCGGGCCGCACCCACTCCCGCCGGCCGGCATGTCGAGCCGCGTACACCGGAGGAAGAGCTCTTCGCCGGAGTCTGGACAGAAGTGCTCGGCGTCGCCGGGATAGGCGTCCATGACGACTTCTTCCACCTCGGCGGGGACTCCATCCGCGCCGTCCAGCTGGCCGGGGCACTGCACGACCGGGGGTGGCAGGTCACCCTTAGGGACGTCTTCAACGCGCCGACCGTCGCCGAACTGCTGCCGCTTGCCCGGCCGGTTGACACCGACCCCGCCGCGAAACGGCCGTTCGCGCTGATCGCCGACGAGGACCGGGCCGAGCTGCCGCCCGGGATCACCGACGCCTACCCGATGGTCTCGATGCAGCTCTCGATGGTCTTCCACATGGAGGTCGCCGGCGGCACCGACAGCTACCACAACGTCAACTCCTACCGGATCACCGGCGCCCTCGAAGCCGACGCGTTCCGCCGCTCGGTCGGAGAGGCGATGGCACGGCACCCCGTCCTGCGCACCGGCCTCGACCTCTCCGGCTACGGCGAACCGCTCCAACTGGTGCACGGCACACTGCCCGTGCCGACCGAGTTCGAGGATCTGCGCGGGGTGCCGGGAGAGGAGCAGGACGAGCGGATACGCGGCGTCTTCGAGAGCCATCGGGACCGGCCCTTCGACCTCGCCGAGCCGCCGCTGTTCCGGATCACCGTGCAGCGGCTGGCCGACGACGCCTTCCAGCTCACCATCTCCGAGCACCACGCCATCCTCGACGGCTGGAGCTTCACCTCGCTGCTCACCGAGATCCTCGAACGCCACACCGTCCTCGCCGCCGATCCGGAGTCCGCTCCCAACCCGCCGCCACGCACCGCCTTCCGGGACTTCGTCGCCGTGGAACGCGCGGCCACCGCCGACCAGGAGTCGCTGGCGTACTGGCAACGGCGACTGGACGGCGCCACCGGCCAGCTCTGGCCCGGCAGCGAGAACGTCCACGAGCTGCCGCGCACGGTGGAACGGGTACTGCCGGACGCCCCCGGGCAGTTGCGCGCGGTCGCCGACGCCCTCGCCGTACCGGTCAAGTCGGTCGCGCTCGCCGCCCATCTGCACGCACTCGCCCGGATCACCGGGCGCCGCCGGGTCACCACCGGGCTGGCGATGAACGGCCGACTGGAAAGGCTCGGCGGCACCGAGGTGTACGGCCTGTTCCTCAACACGGTCCCGCTGGTCGCCGAGCCGGAGGGGGACCTGTCCGCCCTGGTACGGCACGTGCACGGGGAGGAGCTGGACATGATGCCGCACCGCCGGGTGCCGTTCGCCCGGCTGGCCCGGATGATGGCCGACACCGCGCTCGACAGCCAGTTCGGCTATCTGCGGTTCCACGCGCTGGGCCGACTCAGCGCGGCCCGGATCGAGGACAGCAGGATCGGCTGCGAGCCCACCCTGCGGCACGAGCCCAACAGCTTCGCGTTCGGCGCCTCACTGATCCAGGACCCGGTCTCGCAGCGCGTACTGCTCGCCGTGGACCACCAGCGCACGCTGGTGGTCGACGCCACGGCGGAGGAGTTCATCGACTCCTACGCGGATGCGCTGGCGCGCCTGGCCGCCGAGGTCTGAGGTGCCGCCGTGGGTGCGTGCCCCCGGACACTCGGTGGACGGGCCACATGCCGTCGGCCCAGTCCTCAAGGACTGGGCACCGACGCCCGCTTCGGTTCCGGTCACAGGCTGCTCGTCCTGCCTGCGGATCTGGCGGGGGCTGGCAGGGCGGAGCCGGTCGAGGCCGCCTGTCGGCCCCGACAGCCCGCTCCGTTTCGTCCGGTGCGCCTTGTGGGCCGTGTCGGGAAGCCGGGCCGGGTCGGGTCGTCGGCCCGTCCCTCGCCTCGTGCTGCCGGTCGCGTGTCGGCGGCCAGGCGTTGTGTGTCGGCTCCGGTCTGTCCGACGACGCGTGCGGTGTCTGGCGGGCAGGGTCGGGTTCCGGTTGTCGCTCCCCGGCCCTGCTGGGGTCCCAGGCTGCTCGTTGTGCCTGCCGCTCTGGCGGCTCGGCCAAGGGCGAGCCGGTCGGGGGTCGCTCGTCAGCCCCGCCCGGTCCATTCGTCCGGTGCACCTTTTGGGCCGCGTCGGCGCGGTGGGCGGGGACGGCTGTCGGCCATCGCCCCGCGCTGACGTTCACGCTCCCGGCCGTGTGACGTACGCCGGCTCCGGTCGTCGTGTCCCACGCGTGGGGCGGCCCGGGATGGATTCCGCGTGTCGCCCCGGCCCGCCCCGCCTGCCCGGACCGCCGCCCCACGCACGCCCTCGGCCGTGTCTGACAAATCCCGCCTGGCCCGCGACGTCTGGCACGCACTCCCCCTGGCTTCTCCCCCTGCTGTCGCGGGGGGTCCCCGGGAGGTGCCTCCACGCTGCGTTGTCGGCGTCAGC
>NZ_JBHXFA010000025.1:0-58374 GCF_042724175.1 Streptomyces sp. NPDC127084 | reverse complement strand
ACCTGAACCCAAGTACCCCCGCGCGCTCACGGCTCGGTACCCACGCTTCGGTTCGCACTCCATGACCCTTCAGAATTCGCGAACCCAAGAGCTCTGCCTCTGTAGGTGTCGATGGGGCTGGTCCACGACGCGGTGAGCGTCTTGGAACCGGGCAGGCCCGGCAGCCCGATGTCGGACAGGTTCGCCGTGCAGGCGATCGTCGCGGTCACGTTCGCCTCCACGCCGATGTCGAGGGCGTAGCCGGCGGTGTCGACCACGACGCTGGAGGTCTGGCAGGTGATGCCCTCTCCCTCAAGGCTGCGGCTCGCCGCAGCCTGGGCTTCTGCCTGGGCGCTGCCGGCGTCACGTTCGAGAGAGGCGGCTCGGGCCGCGGCACGGGCTGCGGCGTCGACCGCGCCGTCGGCGTCCGTCACCCGCCCGAACGCGATCATCAACAGAAGCAGGCCGATCATCACCGGGGCGAGGATCGCCGTCTCCAGCGCGTAGGACCCTCGGTCGCGGCGAAGCCCCCGCGCCAGCCGCCGTCGGTAGCCCCGCGTACCCATCAGGACTCCTCCGTGATTGCCCCCGGTCTTCAGGCCGGGAAGGAAACCTCCTGCGGAGGAGGACAGGGGCAGCCGGTTCGTCGCCCGGGCGGACCAGCGTCCCTTTCGACGATCTGTCAGGTAGTCACAACATGTTGCACTAGCTTGTGGGCTATGACCACTCACGTGAAGCGGGCGTTCAAGTACCGCTTCTACCCGACCGACGCGCAGGCAGCCGAGCTGTCGCGCACGTTCGGATGCGTACGGAAGGTCTACAACCTGGCGCTCGCCGCTCGCACCGAGGCGTGGACGCGGCAGGAACGGCTTAACTACAACCAGACGTCGGCGATGCTGACTGCCTGGAAGAAGACCGAAGAACTCGCCTACCTCAACGAAGTGTCGTCGGTTCCGCTCCAGCAGGCGCTGCGGCACTTGCAGGTTGGGTTCACGAACTTCTTCGGTAAGCGGGCAATGTACCCGCGGTTCAAGTCGCGGAAGAAGTCCCGGAAGTCCGCTGAGTACACCGCCAGCGCGTTCCGGTTCCGCGACGGTCAGCTGAAGCTGGCCAAGATGAGCGAGCCACTGGACATCGTGTGGTCGAGGCCGCTGCCCGGAGACGCACAGCCGTCGATGGTGACCGTCTCCCAGGACGCGGCCGGACGCTGGTTCGTATCCCTCCTCGTGGAGGACCCCACCGTCCAGCCTCTCCCCGCCACAGACACGGTGGTCGGTATCGATGTCGGCCTGAGCCATTTGCTGACACTGTCCTCTGGGGAGAAGATTGCCAACCCCCGGCATGAGCGCCGCGACCGTGCCCGCCTCGCGCTCGCGCAACGCCGCCTCGGGAAGAAGGCTGAGGGCGATGGCGCCAATCGGGCCAAGGCCCGCCGCAAGGTTGCCAGGCTTCACGCCCGGATAACCGACCGCCGCCGTGACCACCTGCACAAACTGACCACCCGACTCGTGCGTGAAAACCAAACGCTCGTGATCGAGGACTTGACCGTGCGCAACATGGTCAGGAACCGGCGGCTCGCCCGCGCCATCTCGGATGCGGCGTGGTCGGAGTTCCGGAGCATGCTGGAGTACAAAGCTGCCTGGTACGGGCGGGAAGTGATCGCTGTCGACCGATGGTTCCCCTCCTCCAAGCTGTGCTCCCACTGCGGAATCCTCGCAGGGAAGATGCCACTCAACGTCCGCACCTGGACGTGCGACTGCGGGACGGTCCACGACCGGGACGTGAACGCCGCGAAGAACCTTCTGGCCGCCGGACTGGCGGTGTCCGTCTGTGGAGCTGGTGTGAGACCTCAACGGGAGTCCTCCCGGACGGGGCAGTCGGCTACGAAGCAGAAATCCCTACAGCGCGAGCCGTAGGAATCCCCTCCAGCAGGGGAGGAAGTCAAGGCTGCGTGAACCGTTCTACGGGTGCGTCGGCGTGCTGGACGACGTCCAGGGTCAGGCCGGGGACCAGGGTGGCCACGTTGCCGCGTACGGTGATGCGGATCTCCTCTGCGGTGCTGCCGGCCGACGACACGCTCGCGTCTTGGACGCTGGCACCGAATCGGTTCAGGAATCTCTGAGCCTGGGCAACGCCGTCGTCTTCGCTGGCACCGAATTGGCGGCCGGCTTCCACGCCCTGGCGGGCGGCGGACTGGGCGACTTTACGGGCGTGGTAGTACAGGCCGACCTGGATGGCGGTGAAGATCAGGGCGAGTACGACGACGGCCAGGACCGCGAACTCGACGCTGCCGAATCCGCGGTCGTTGCCCCGCAGCCGGCAGCGGATGAAACGCCGCAGGCTCCCCCGCCTTCGTGATCCCACGCTTGCCTCGCCTTTCTGTTCGGTCCCAGCGGCTGGTCAGCCGTTGTTGATGATCCCGATCTTCTCCATGAGCTTGGTGCGGATGGCCAGGACCAGCAGGCCGGCGCCGAGCAGCAGGGCGCCGGCGATCAGGGCCAGCTCGGTGGAGGTCTGCCCGGCGTCTCTTGCGGCCTTGAGCGCCTCGTAGCGGCCGCGGATCCACACAGTCAGGGTCTGGATGTCCATGGATGGGGTCCCCCTTCGTACTTTCAGCTTCCGAGGATGGTGATCGTGATGGGGATCATCACGAAGATGAGCATGAGGATGACGCCGGCGGTGACCGGCAGGATCATCGCGGCCGATGCTGCGTTGGCCTGGGCCTTGGCGTCCGACAGCAAGGCGATGCGTAGCTGTCGGGCTTGGGCCTGGAGGGTGGTGTAGACGGCGGCGCCGTCGCCCGCGAGGGCGAGGGTGTCGGCTGGGCGGGTCAGCTCGGGGATGTCGAGCTCGTCCCCGAGCTGCTTGAGAGCGTCCCAGGGTGTGACGCCGGCGAGGTCGGCCTGGTGGAAGACCTGCCGCATGCGCACGAAGATGAAGGAGTTGCCGACCTCTGCGGTCTGGGTCAGGGCCTGCGCGGCGCCGGAGTTGGCGATGCGCGCGAGCGCGGCGCGCTCCAAATAGGAGGCGGCCGCGTGCCGTACGACGAGGCGGGCGGCGGCAGCGTCGCGGGCGACTTCCTTGCCGGGCCAGAACCAGAACAGGCCGGCCAGGGCGAGCGAGAGGATCGTGGGCACGGCGAACGGCCACGGGGCACCCGCCAGGGCCAGCAGGGCGTTGAGGAGGTGGGGCGCCAGGAGCGCGCCCAGGGCGAACATGAAGCGCTTGCCGAGGTGTTCGGCCGGGCTGATCCGCAGCAGGGCGAGGTCTTTCGTCGGCAGGGTGATGCGCTCACCGAACTCGCCGAGAAGCCGGGTGCCGACGCGCTCGGGCAGGCCTCCGGTGCCCTTGGGGGTGGCCGAGGGCAGGAGAGGCCCGCTGGTCTTCGCGACGTCCAGGCGGTCCAGTGCGGATACCAGGTCACGCCGGGCGGGCATGAGGGAGCGGATGGCTAGGCCGATCAGGGCGCCTGCTGCGGCTGCGGGCAGCACGGCTTCCAGCGGGATCATCGAGCCCCTCCCGTTATGGTGAGCTGAGCTTGTACGGGCAGCGGGTCGATGAGGCGCGGGTCGGGCTGGGTCCGGGCGATCTTCCTCAGCCAGCGCAGGGTGTAGGCGAAGAGGCCGCCGAGGACGGCGAGGACGATCTGCCCGAGCGGGCTTTGGTACCAGCCGGACCAGGCTTGGTTGAGCATGCATCCGACTACCACGACACAGATGACGATGGACACCATCCGGGAGCTTTTGCGGACCTTGGCCCGGTCGGCCTCGATGTCTCGGGCGTCGGCGGCCTGCTGATGGATGGTGACGGCCATGGCCTCGAGCGCATCCGAAAGGCCGCGGCCTCTGTAGACGGCGTGGGACTGGAAGAGCAGCGTCACGTGGTCGGAGACGCCGTCAGCGAGTTCGTCGGCGAACAGCGCGAATGCGTCGTGTGCCTCCATGCCGGAGCGCAGTCGGTCGGACAGTGCTCGCACGTTCGGGGCGATGGGGCTGGGTGCGGCTTTCGCGGAGGAACGGATCGTCTGGGTGAGGCTGATGCCGCCCTGGTGGACACCGGCCAGGTGGTTAAGCCACTGGCCAAGCGCCTCCAGGCGTTCGATGCGAGCCTGGGCGGCGGTGCCCGGGTTGAGGACGTAGGGCAGGCCGAGGACGGCGGCGCCTGCGAGGAGACCGTGCACGGGCCAGCCGGTCCACGCCCACACCACCAACGCGACGATGCCCGCAGTGATGACCAGGTGCCGCCAGCGGCGTTGCCACGTCTCCGGCAGCTCAGCCTTCGCACGCTGGATCCGTCCAGCCATGGGGGACCTGGGCTTGGTCGGGTCCGGCACCCGGCCACGGATCTCGCGGACGGCCCCGTTGATCGCCAGCAGGGCGAGCACGGCGCAGCAGGCGGCGACCAGGGCAAGCTGGGATGTGTTCACCATGGCCCCCAGGTGCGTGTCGCGCCGGTGAGCCAGGCGCGGTCGAAACCGGCGTGCCCTCGGTTGGTCAGTTGCTTCAGGTCTGGTTGGTTCATCGTCGCCCCACTGTCTGCAGCGGCCCCATCCAGGCGCCGTAAGGGTTCTGGGTCAGCCACTGGCGGTCGAACTTGCCGGTGCGCTCCAGGTCGTCGATGAACGTGGGCATGTTCTTGTAGATGGCGCGCACCTCGCCGCCTTGGGGCGCGAACAGTTCGGTGGTGACGGGGCGTCCGCCTTCTCCGACGACGTCGTGAACCTCGTACACGTGGCTGATGAAGCGGTGCTTGCGGCCGCCGATCGCGGTCTCGTCCAGGTAGGTCAGGTAGACGATCATGTCGATGGAGGAGGCGATCAGGTGGTGGGCGGCCTCGGTCTGCATGCCTGCTTCGGTGCACAGCTGGACCAGGCGGCTGATGATGGCGTGCGGCCGCCGGACGTGGAGCGTACACATGCTGCCGGAACCACCGGCGGACATCGCCTGCAGCATCGGCACGATCTCGGTGGAGCGAACCTCGCCGACGATGACGCGGGTGGCGTTGTAGCGCAGGGCGGTGGCGAACATGTCGGAGATGGTGACCTCGCCGGCATTCTGCCCGCCGCGGGTCTCACCGTTGGACTGCCGGGCCTCGAACGCGAAGGTCACCGGTCCGGGCTTGGGGCCGGGCTCGTCCAGGTAGAGCTCGCGGTCCGACTCCAGCGTGACCAGCCGCTCCGAAGCAGGGATCTCTCGACCGAGCGCCCGGAGCAGTGACGTCTTTCCCGCGCCCATGTCGCCCACTACCAGGATGTTCCTCCGAGCGTGGACGCACGCGATCAGGTAGCGCTCGAGTATCGGATTGAGGGAGCCCCACTGCACCAATTCGGCGATGCCGTGATCGCGGACCCGGTGCTTTCGGATCACGACCGAGGGCCGGGACGTGAGCAGGGTGGAGGTGACACGGGAGCCGTCGGGCATGCGGAAGCCCACCATGGGAGTGGCCTGCGTCAGGGACCGCTCGCCGTGCCCGGACAGGCGCGCCATGCGGTTGACCCAGGTGATCAGCTCTTCGTGGCTGTCGGCGACCTTCTCAATGGTCTGCCGGGGCCGGTCGTAGTACTCGACGTGGGCACGCAGGCCGTCGACCATCACGTCCTCGACGCCGTCCTGGTCGAGCAGCGCCTGCAGGCGCCCGCCCCGGTACATGGAGTCGAAGACGGCGGTGCCGATCGCCGCTTCCTGTTCGGCGGTCAGCGGGGTGTTGCCGTGGGCGTACTTGGTGGCCCAGTCGGCGACCGCGGTGCGGACCAGCGACTTCGCCAGTGCGCGGCGGTCGTCTTCTTCGAGGAGTCTTTCGGGGTCCGCGGCGCTGAGTTGCTTGGACACCTGTGCTTGGAGGTCTTCGATGACGTCCCAGCTCACCGGGAGTTCACCGGGGAGCCCGGCCAGCCGAGGCACGGCGGCGGCATGGGACGCGGATGCGGGGACAGTGACCGTCTCGACGGGGAGAGGGGCGGCTGGGGCGGGGCCGGCGGGGCGGCGCTGACCGATGCGTTCGGCGAGCAGCCCGGCGAGGTCCTCACGGCCAAGGGCCGGCTGTCCGTTGGTGCCGGGGCGGTGCTGGATGTCAGCCACGCTGTCCTCCCCTCTCGTTCAGTCGCTGTAGAACGCCCGCCAGCTGCGGGTTGGCCGGCTTGTGCGGGTACTGCTGCTGTATGGCGCGGCGTGCGGCCGCGGCCTCGATGTGTTCGGTGGTGGTGCGGGCGTGGCGCAGGAAGGGGCTGCGGCCGTATCCGCGCGGCGGGCGGCCTCCCTTTGCGAAGAATTCGGCTGTGCCTGGGTCGAAGGGCAGCGCGCCCAGGACCGGGGCCGTCAGCGCTTCGGCGACCTGGTGGGCGCGGTAGGGGCCGTCTTCGATGAGAAGCAGCCCGAGCGCGTCGGCACCGTTGCCGCGTTCGTCCATTTCGGTGCGCAGGGGGCCGATGGTGTGCTTGGCCAGGGCGAGGGACTGCTCGGTACCGCGGACGACGAGCAGGACCAGGTCGGCCTGGTGGAGCAGCGGAGCGGGGGTCAGCGTGGTGTGCAGGCGTCCGGACTCGAGCGCGATGCGGCCGGCGTCGATGTAGACGTGGTATCCGGCGTCGTCCGCCATGACGTGCATGATTTCCGACAGCGCGGGCCAGGTCCGGCCCAGGGCCGCGGCCTGGGCGGGGTCGGTCAGTCCGGGCAGCAGCTGACGGTGTCCGGCCTCGTCCATGTTCCACAGGTGGTTGGCGAAGGCGTGGGCGAGGGCGTCGGGCCCGGTGCGCTCGGCGGCGGCCAGGTGGTAGAGGCCGAACCCGGCGCCGACCTCCCCTTCCAGGAAGCCGGCCCGGATGGTGCCTCCGGCGGGGTCGCACTCGGCGAGGAGCGAGGGGCGCTTCGAGGCGAGGGTGAGGGCGAGAGCGGACGTGGTCACGCCGCAGGACTTGGCGGAGACGAGTGCGGTGACAGGCATGGTCAGTTCCGCGGTTCGCGCACGAGGGCGATGCGGCCCTGAGCGGCGCGGGTCGCCAGCAGGGGGCCGTCGGTGGTGGCGACGGCGAGGTTGACCACGACGTTGCCGGAGGCGTCCGGGCGGGAGACGGTCACCACGACGGCGTTGACGGTCGACGGTGGAGCATCGGCCTCTTTGGCTGTCTGCTGCTCTCCCTGCGCGGGGGTGGTGACCGCGAGGACCTTGTCTCCGGGGGAGAGCGTGCCCGCCGGGGCCTGGCCCTTCTTGACCTGGACGCCGACCTGCTGCTTGTCGTCGCCCAGGCCGGTGCCCTCGGCGAGCTGGGAGGTCGTGAGCAGACCGCCCTTGCGCAGGTCGACGGAAGGCCGCTTGCCCACCATGGAGGCTTTCTGCGAGGCCGGTACGGGGGTGAGGGCGGCGTCCGCGCTCACCTCCGCCACGACCAGGTCTGCGGCAGTCAGCGCCTGCCCTGCGGGAACGTCGCGGGCGATGGCCAGCACCTTGGTGCGGTCACTGGCAGAGGTGACGGCTGCGGCCGCGCCGAGGCCGGCGAGCATGGCCAGGACGATGCACAGGGCGGCGACCGACCATCGGCGCTCCCGCTTGACCGGAGCGGTGGTGGTGATGGGGACCTCGGGGCGTGCCGGTGAGGCCGGGCGCGGCACCGTCGGCGCAGCGGGAGATTCCATGCGGTGATGTGCCTCTCGAAGTGCTTGATGAGTCGTACTAGTTGAGGACCTGGACCTCGACGACGGTGATGGCCACGTCGCTGTCACGGATCTCAGTGAGCTGTCCGGTCTCTCCGCCGCCCTGCCAGTCGATCGTCCACGTGGCTGTGGCGCTCACCGGAAACTTCCCGGAGGGCTGTGTCGACGAGGGCGCCCGGTAGCGGTGGCCGCAGTCCGGAGATGTCTTCTTCCCAAATGCCGCCTGGTAGGGGGTTCCCGCGCCGGTGCAGGTCACCGTCGTGCCGTCGCCCATCGACCAGACGACCTTGGAGACCTTCGCGGTCGCGTTGACGGTCACGGCCCCGGCGGTCGCTGACGCGGTGACAGGTCCCCAGTGGTTGGGGGTGTCGTTGGCCCACATCCATACCGGCATGCCGACGACGCCCTTTCCGCCGGTCTTGGGGGCGATGCCGATATCGGGCCCTAGCAGGGTCATCTTCGCGAGGGCCTGCTGGGCGAGCTCCGCAGGCGTGGGGCCCGTGCCTGCTCCCGGCGGCGGGTTCTGGAGCCAGCCCTGGTTGGTCTGGACGCCTGCGGCGGTGACGCACGTTGCGTCGTAAATGGCACCGTCACCAGGCTTGTGGCCGGCCCAGGCAGGATCGGTGGCGGGCGGTTGTGGGGTAGCGAGACGGTAGTAGCAGCCGTTCATGTAATAGCCCCAGTCCGGGTCGTAGCACGCTGCCTCTACGCCGCGAATGAAGCACTTGCGCTTTTCACCACCACCTCCCTTGCCACCACCTGTGGTGCCCGGCTTGCCAGGATTCCCGCCACTTCCTGGGTCCGTGATGTCCCAGCACACGTCGTTCTGACCGCAGCCCTTATCCACGACAACCGGTTCGCCCTCAGCACGCGCGGAGGATGCGAAGGAAACTGTCGCGACTACGGCAGCACAAGTTGCCAGGAGGCGCCGGGTCAGCATGCCCGGGCCTTGTCGTTGGCCAGGTCGGTGACCATCCATTGTTTGCTGATCTCACGGACGGTGCCGTTCACGACGTACCGGGTGGGCTGTCCCTTCTGGGTCACGTCTCTGCCATTCAAAGTGGCGCGCCACTTGGTGACGTCGAAGCACTCCTGGATGGTGACCGCAGGCGGGGTTCCGGTGACGTTTACCGCGGTGACCTTGAGTTCACTGGTCGGCTGGCCTTTGTACACGACGCCGGCCTGCTTCATCTGGAACAGCTCAGAATTGATCTTGCCGAGGGCTTGGTCGTAAGCGTAGGTCCGCAGTTTGGTGTCGACCGCAGTCCCGGCAGCGAAGGCCTTTACCTGCTCACTCCGCATTCCCTTGTAGGCGGCCAGCGCGCTGGCACGCGCTGCCTCTTCCTTGGGGTCGCTCGTTGGTGACGCCGGCGGGGTAGAGGTAGCGGGCTTGGAGTTGGTCCCGGTATCGGAGCTGCAGGAGGTCGCGGCCGCGATCACACACGCCGCGAGGATCACCACGGAGGTACGTGTTCGGTTCCGGTCGCGAAACGCTGATCGTTCCGGTCGTACTGAATGTTCCACCACGCCTCCCCGTTGCGTTTTCGACGGCGTCAGACGACCTGCGGCATAGTGCGCAGGGGCATGTCCCCGTCGCGGCCTCAGCCACCCCAGGTGGTCAACTGCTTCCCATACGTTACGCAATGACTCTCCAATGGCCCAGCCCGTTTCAGCAGTTCAGAACTTCGAAGCAGGCGGCAAATCGTGACAATCCCGCACGGCGGGAGATCTCAAGCCGAAATTCGACTCCCGCTACCCGCCTGGAGGGAACGACATGACGAAATTCGCCAGCGATAACGATTGCGACTCGTCGGGCTCTTGCAGGTCTTGGCTCGAGACAGGCCTTCTTTAGTTTCAGCTTCAATGAGTTGCTGATTCGTCAGCCTCCCACCTGTGCCTGGTAGGTGGCTCGGGTGCCGCCCCCATGGGGGTAAGTGACTTCAATCGTCAAAGGTCCGGGTACAGCCTTGGGCGGCAGGGCGAAGCGCAGAGTCTGTGTGGCTGCGCGCTGCGGCGCGATGGGGCCGCCCCCGTCATACCTATCGGCCCCGGGCCCCTCCGGCACGACGACCGGGCCTTGAAGGGTCGCTCCGTAGTAGATGCGCAGGGTGTTGTCGAGCCGAGTCCGGCCGATCTCTTCCACCTGCGGTCTCGTGTTCAGCACCGTGAGCTGGATGGTGCACTCGCGTCGCCCTCCTTTGAGATCGCATGTGGAGAGGCGCGAGAGGCGAATGCGGCTGACTCCGTCGTCGTTCCAGTCCCCGAGGCGAAGCAAGCCCTTCTTGCCCATGGTGGCAGTGCCGGTCAGTGGTGTCGGCTGCGCCGGCCGCCCTGGAAAGCGTCCCTCGAAGTAGTGGACGGTCTCGTCCATCCTCAGGTACGCCTGCGATTGCACGGTAAAGGTCACCGGCTGCCCGGCAGCGTCACTGGGTACAGCGACACCGAGCCTGGCCGTGACGGCCTGGCCGGGGCCAACCCGCCTGGGCTCTTCTCCCAGTGCCGGCGCGGGGACCGGAGCGATGCCGGCGTCCGTGAAGGACTCGATGGGGCGGCCCTCGCCGCCGTACCGGCCTGTGACCGAAACGGTCGGGAGGCTCTGGATCTCGTCGCTGGTGTTGGTGAAGACCAAGTCGGTCGTGGCCGCTAGCCACCCGGCGGGCACCCCCTTGGCCTTCGCGCTGGGCTGGGTCGCCTTGAGTGCCGTCGTCTTGAGCGTCCAGGTGTCACCGTCGAGTGGCGTGCTGGCGCCCAGTGGATGCATGCCCTCAGGTAGCTGCGCGGCAGGTTTTGCTGACTGCTTGGGAGGCGCGCCTTGCCGCCCGGGCTGCGGCACCGGCTTTGCCCCGTCCGAGCATCCCGTCACCAGCGTCGCGGCAACGACCCCGGACAGAAGTAAGCACCAGCGCTTGCTCATTCCTACCCCCATGATCTTGTGCTGACTGCCGCTCGATTGTGCCAGCAGTTGCTGACAGCGAGTCGTCGGGTGGCTTCTCTCTGCTGACTCAGGACATGGGCGCTCGGCTCGCCCCACCGCCTCTTCGCCCGGCGCCTGGTCTGTCAGGCGTCGATCGCATGCGCACGTCCGGCTTGATCCCGGGCGTCGCGACGCACCCTGCCTGACGCTGGCTCCTCGTGAAAGGATCACCGCTGGCAGGGCTACTGCCACCAAGGATCAAGGGGGATGGAAACGTGTTACGTCGGCCCACGACCACAGCGGTCACCGCAGCTACTGTGCTCGCCTCGCTGTTGCTGGCATCCGGCTGCAGCGGCGACGGATCGAAGGACACCACGCAGGACGGCGGCAAGCCCAACACGTCTCACGCAGCGCCCTCACGAGTCAGTCACGACCCGCCTCGCTCGTTCAGCCTCACCCCAGCCATCCCGCTCCCCGACGAAGCTGGCACGGGCAAGGTCACCATGGGAGGGACGATTGCCAGCCCTCTGCCAGTCGCTCTCTACCGGACCACCGCCTACGCCGCACCGGCCAGCCTCCAAGCCGTCGACACCACCACCGGTGAAGTGTTCGCCACCGTGCGTCCGAAACAGAAGGCGCTCGACAATCCGGATGGCTTCGGCAGCACGAACCGCACCCTGCCGCCTGCGATCAGCCAAGGCAGCGGCATGCCATTGGTCATCGCGCCGTTCCTTGTGAGTGTGCCCGGGTCCGGCACCACGCCCGGCCACACAGCCGTGGAGATCGTCGCCATGGACGCGGCGAGCGGACAACCGAAGTGGCGTGCCCACGCCACGCTGCCGCAGTGGGCCCACGAACCCTACGGAAAGCTGGCCGGAACCATCATCGGCGCCCAGAACGGCATCGCCGTCATCCAGGTCTCCGACGACGCGCACGGCATCACCTACGCCGTGGACATCGCCACACACAAGATCATCTGGCAGAACGACGTCGCCGCCACCGCCGTCTCTGGCACAGTCGTGGCCGGTCTGAGCAGCCAGAGATCCAGCGATCAGCAGCGCCTCAAAGGCTACGACTTGACCACCGGCGAACCCCTGTGGACCACCAAAAACGCCAGCTACGAAACAACATCTGGCGCCTCTGCCAGCCCGAACCTCATTTTGTTCAGCGGCCGCGACTACGGCAATGGCCGTCAATTCGCGCAACTGCTCGACGCCCGAACCGGCAAGGTCAAGAGCACCATCGAAGGCAACCAATACGGCTCTTCCAACGTGACCTGTACCTACGACGGCAAGTCCGTCACCGTCTGCTCCGGATCCTCGGCCAGCGGCACCCGCGCCTTTGGTGTCGACGCTGCCAGCGCCGAATTGCTCTGGCAGCTGCCCGATCCGGCCCACAACCGAGTCGCGCCGGCGGTCAGCACGGTGCGCAACGGGATCGTCTACGGCACCACCGAGAACGGCCCTATCCTTCTGGACGCCCGAACGGGCGCAGACATCGAGGCCACCCCCAAACTCGCCCCCGCCATCGTCAACGGCTACACCGGCATCGGCCTCGACGGCAACAGCATCGTCGCCTACCGCACCACCGGCTGACGGTGCGGTAACCGCGCGGGCAGGGAGAGATCCTCCGCTCTGGCCCGCATGCACGTCGCGCCCCCGCCTGGGGTCTCTCAATCCCTCACGTCGCCAATAGGCACAGATGCCAGATCCCGTGGCAGACCAGTCATGCAATCATCAGCCCCCGGAAGGGTCGACTTGGCGGTGGCTCCGTTCATGCGGAAGCCATCATGAGCGGTCCGTCTTCTGCTCGTCCGAGTCATCGGGTTGCGAAGAGGCCCCGTCCGGCACGGCTTCGCGTTCCCGGCGCGTCGGGAGCGACGCCCGTTCGGCCCAAATGAGGGATGCCGGTCCGCGGCGATGCCCCGGCACCGGCACGTGCAGCACCTGCGGGATCTACGGGCCAACGGCAGCGCGCTGGTGGCCGCGGTCTCTGCCTTCCGCTGGTCGCCGGGCGGCGGGGTGCACTGATCGTGGGTATAGTGCGAGCTGAACCTCTTACTCAGGCGCAGAAGCCCCGCCACCTCGTGGCGGGGCTTCTGTTTTCTCCTGCTGCTTATGCGACGTGCAGTTTTGGCTGGCCTTCCGGCGGGGGCACCGAGGCGTACGAGGGCAGCTTGAGGTTGGGCATTTCGCCGGCTTTGATGCTCTTTAGGGCATGCCGGAAGCTGGCTTCCATGTCGGCATGGCTCTCATACTTGGCGACGAGTGGGTGAAGGCGGTAGCTGTTGCCCTGCCGGCCCTCGTTGCGTGGTCGCAGGACGATGTTGAGATCGCACAGCGGAGCCATCAGGTTGCTGACGGCCTGGGGGGTGATCTGGTACTCCTTCGCCATGTCCTTCTGCCGTACGGGCAGCTGCCCTCCGAAGTCGCTCCGGTAGATCAGGTACTGGAGAAACTTCACCGCGGATCCCGACAGGGGAAGCGCCCAGATGCGCTCTGCGACGAGCGGTGACATGACCTCAGCCATTGGTGTCCTTTCTGGGGCTCGGCGACGCAAACATTCTGGCAGGCGCTATCAACCGGTGCGCTCCTGCCTGCCGTAGTTCTCGGTGCCTTCGAAGTCGAATGCCTCCTGGCGAGGCGTGGGCCCGATGTTGTACGGGAAGGCTGCGGGGTCGTGGTCGTGTTCGACGGCGATCTCGGCGAGGACTTCGTGCTGCGCGGCACTGTTGCCCTGGAACCACAGGGTGGGGTTGAGCCTCACCTTGCCGTTGCCGACCTGCTCGATCCACTTGTAGCCACACAGGGCTTTGATTGCGCGGTTGACCGTGGAGCGAGTGATCTGCTTGGCGTCGTTCTGCGCGGCGAGCCGGTTGAGTCCGTCGGTGATCTCCTGCTGGGTGTACTGGGCGATCCCGGTTCCGGGGACCTGACCTCCGGCCACGTACAGGAACACGCACAGTTGAGACTTGGTGATGCTGTTGGCCACCGCGAGTTGGGCGAGCAACTGGGTGAACCAGTTGGACGCCAGGCTGTAGCCAGAAGGGCCGGCCATGGTGTGGACAGCGCGCGCGTCGGTCTCGTACTCGAACGTGATGTTCTTGAGCTTCCGACGGCCTCGAGAGTCCTCCTTCTGGGCTGCATCCCCGAGCTGCTTGCCGAGAATGGACAGAATATCGTCAAAACCGGCACTGCTGGATGAATCTGACGAAACGGCACGAGGCCCGCTCCCGGACTGCCGCCGGGCTGCGGGCGGATCTGACGTCACATGACCTCCTCGATACTCAGGCGTTGCCGAGACTATCTGAAAATCAATGAGCGCTTGTCTTTTGCTGCCGGGGCGCGCCGGGCGGGCGTTCCGGCGGGCGCTGTCTGACAGTCGTGCTCGGAAATCCACGCCAGGTTGAGTTACGGACCACAAGGTGCGTCATAACTCAACTACAGGTTGATTTCATGTGTCGCAGGCTCAGCACATCTCGACCGGGGTTGCAGACTTGAGGCACTCGGCCGCGGCGTGCGCGCCGCGGCTCTGACCTGCACTTCCGCCCACACCGCTTGCCGTCACCCAAAAGTCAACCTGTCCTTGATTTCCTGGGGGGAATGTGTCCGCTAGCTATACATCTCGCACTGTCGAATGTGTTCCCCGCGACAACATCACCGGATCAAACCTGCTGGTCAGAATGCTGAACAGGTGTGGCACCTCTTGTAAAGAAGATCGTGCTGCCTGGCCGTCAGGGGCCCATGAGCTACTACCTGTGAGCAGTCAGCCGAAGTGTCAGCATGTTGTCACCACGAGTCCTGGGCCTCAGCCACCGAAAGTCAGCCACGGCGAAACCCGCACGGACGCAGGCGTGCGCCACGTGTGCCTCCATCAGCCACCCACCGACATTTACCACGCCTCTCAATAGCGCTCGATGACCCGCGTAGCGGGGAGCTCGAGCGCATGGCGGGTCCAGCGCCGCCTGGGCGCTGGCGGCGTCCGGGGCCGCCCCCGGATCGCGCTTGCGCGATGACTTCAATGGACGAGACTCCTTCTGGGAGACCGGCCATCGAGTTCAACACCAAGAGCCATGCGGTACTTCGACCTGCTGGTGATCTCGCAGATGCTCCAACCATCCCTGATCCACTCCAGGCGCAGCCAGCGTAGTCAGTCTGCATAACTGTGCTCCCCCGTGCCGGAACGGGCTGCTGCTCGGGCTTCCGCAGCTCCCGCGAGGTGGGGAACTCTGGGCAGAATCAGAAGATCATCTATCGTGCCGCGGCCACCGGTCTGGTTCTGCCAGCCTTCCAACAGATGGTGGACGATCTGGCGTGCGGTCATCTGGTACTCATCCCGGCAGTTCTCGGCCTGGGACAGCGCACCGATCGGACGGGTGTGGCAGTACAGAGCGAGGAGCTCTGCGATCAGCGGGGAGAAGGGCCGTGTGATGGCACCGAGTTCGTCACAGGCTCGGTGCTCGCGCGGCACGATCCCGGCCGCTGAGGCGGGTGCTGACTTCCTGAAGAGACGTGTGAGGAGCACGAGTGTTTCCTTTCCGAGCTCGGGTCAGGCGGCGAGAGCTTGCGGGCGCAGCCAGGCGTCGGTCAGACCGGCGGGTCCGAGGACGGGGGTGAAGATCGCCTCGAAGGGACCGCGGTCGCGGAGCAGGTCGAGGGTGGTCACGCCGGCGCGCAGCCCGGTATTGGTGAGCGCCGGGTCGCTGGCTGCGAGGCTGCGAAGGTCGGCCATGCGTCCAGCCAAGCGGCTTTCGGAGGCGCCGGTGAGGACCAGGAGCAGGCGTGGGAAGGCCGGGTAGCGGTAGCGCCAGGCCGGTGTTGCCGCAGTGCGTCGGCCTGCCTTTGTGCCGCGGCTGGAGGGCTGCGGCGGAGTGAAGGTGTGGTAGGCCGCGTAAGCGTGGAGCTTCTGCGCGAGGCGGGCGATGGTCATCTGGGTGCGGTCGACCTCGATGAAGAAGGTGAGCAGGGTCCTCTGCTTGGCCTTGGTGTCGGTGTGGACGTAGTTGAGGACGGCGTCGGGGACGAGACTGAGGTCTTCGCCGGGGCGGGCGTCGTCGCGGTAGTAGTGGGCGGTCTCGGGCGCCCAGTCGAGCGCTCCGCATTCGTGGCCGAGCCGGCGGGCCCAGTTGACGAACGCGAGCCCTGTTTCCACTGTGGCGAGGGTGTGCTCCTGCAGCGGGCCGAGGGCCGCTTCAGGGCTCATCCGGTAGGGCCGCTGGGGCAGCAGTCCGACCGATTCGACGGCGTGTGCCCCCTTCTCGGTGAGCCACCACAGCAACTCAGTCTGCCCGGTGGTGCGTCGCCCCACGGCCTCGGCCATGCCCGTCTCGCGCAGCGTGTGAAGCTGGCGGCGCAGGTACTCGTTGCGGGTGTGGTGCGGGGTGATGAGGTAGTGCAGTTGCCGGGTGGAGACCAAGCGGTGCTGGTAGAGGACCTGGGCGGCCTGCTGGGCGACCTGGCCCAGGCCCTTGGGGCCGACGTGCGGGTACGGCACGGGTGCCTCCGTTTCAGTCGATGCGGGTGGTGGGGTCGTCGGTGACGGCGCCGGGGGCGTGGTGGGCGAGGACAACGGCGTCGAGCTTCTCGAGTTCGTCGAGGATCTCGGCGACGGTCCGGCGCTGGAGGTTGGTGTCGATGGCCTGGTCCAGCTCGGGGACGCCGTCGGGGTTGTTGTAGTGGGCGAAGATCTCCTCGACCGGCAGGCCGCGTACGCGGAAGGGCTGGGTGGGCTTGCCGTTGAGGGTGATCGACATGACGTAGTGGTACTTCGGGAGCTCGGCGATCGTCTCGGGGGTGACGTGGCCGTTCCATCGGCGGGCAACGAAGGCGGCCTCGTCGAAGTCGGCCGCGCATGTCGATAGCAGGGACTGGTTCTGCAGCAGGGACTGCCGGGTCATGGCGCTCAGGCGCAGGGCCATCTGCGTCATGCCGATGAAGCGGACCTCGTACTTGCGCAGCTGCTCGGCGATGGCGGCCAGGAATCCCTTGCTGGAGGCGTCCAGGGCGGTGAGCTCGTCGCCCCAGGCCCAGAACGTGCGGCGGTCCTCGCGCGGGGTGTCCTGGCGGGACAGGCCGGCGCGGTGCAGATCGTGGATGAGCAGGCACGACACCAGTGCGTCGGACTCGCTTCCGCTGGGGCAGACGAAGACGATGCGGCCGGTGTCCATCGCCTTGCGGATGTCGTAGGCCGAGCGCGGTGAGCCGAAGAACGCCTGCAGTGCCTGGGAGGTGTCGATCCGGTCGATGGCGTAGGTGACGGTCGGGACAGCGTCGGAGGCCATCCGGGGAAAGGTCTTCTCCCAGAAGTCCTGAACCCGGTCGGGCAGCGCGGGCAGCAGAGCCGCGCGCCAGTCGTCATCGGTCAGCCAGGTCCGCAGCTGGAACAGGGTGCACTGGGCTTCTGGGCGGCCGTCTTTGACGGCTTCGTAGTTGAGCAGGGCCATGGCCTGGGTGGCGCGGGCGAGGATAGTTCGGGCGCGCGGGGCGTTGTCGCCCCAGTCCTGGGCGGCGGCGATCCCTTCGGTGACCGAGCGCACGACGTCTTTCACGGCGCTGAGGGTGCGGCCTTCCATCGACAGGGGGTTCCACGAGACGCCCCGCTGGTCCGGTTCGGAGTGAGCCAGGTTGATCTCCCACACCCGGGAGGAGATCGCCGGGTGGGCCAGGTACGGCTTGGCCCGCATCCAGCCCTCGCCATGGGGGTCGAGGAACCAGGTGCCGTACCCGCTGTGAGCCATCGCGATGCACTGGACCAGCGCGGCCTCGGTCTTGCCGTGCCCGCTCTTGCCCAGCTGCAGGGCGAAGAGGAGGTCCTTCACTCTGGCCGCGCCGATCCGCTCGCGCCCGTCCGCGTAGGTGACAGCGCCGAGCGGCACCAGGTCCCGCTGGCCGGTATAGACGGGCAGATCCGACGGTGCCGGCGGGACAAGGCCACCGGAGCGCACCACGCTGGACGCGCGGCACTTGACGGTGGGGGGCTTGAGGAAGCCGGCCAGCTCGGGCACGGTCAGCCACTGCCGCTTGCGGGGCGCGAACTCACCGGTGGCGAAACGCCGGTCGAAGGAGGCGATCCGCCAGCGGGTGCGCGGCCGGCGGGGCTTCAGGTAGTTCTCACCGGAGGTGGCGGAGAACGCGGCGAGCAGCTGGTTCATCCGGGCCAAGGCGATCTGCGGGTGGCGGGCCTCGGTCCGCAGCAGCAGCTGCACCGCGAACACCGCGCCGACCGCCGGGTCGAACTTGCCGACCCCGTCACGCAGGTCAGTCATGCGCGGCAGCCGCTCGCCGCGGCCGCCGCCGGCGGTCTTGCCGCCGGACCACGCGGCAAGGACCGACTCCCACGCCCCTCCCCCACCCATGCCACCGGTCAGCCGCTCTCCGTACGCGGACGGGCCACGACGCTTGGACTGCGCGAGCAGGCGTCGACGGCGCCGTGCGAGCCAGCGTTCGCGAATCGGGACGAGGTCGATGACAACGTCAGCGCGCTCGCCGTCCTTCGTGCGCACCGACGCCATCGCGGCAGCCAGCTGCTGGAGCGGATCCGGGTTCAAGCCGAGGGAGGCCAGCGGCTTCTGGTCGGGCAACGCCAAGGCCAGCTCCACGCGCTGCACGTATCGGCGCGACGGCCGACGGTCGCCGCTGGTGTCGGTGGGCTTGGTGAAGTCGACGGCGGCACTCACTTCGCCTCCGCGGGCAGCTGGGGGAAGCGGACCGGCTGGATGTCCTTCTGGGCGCGGTGGGCGCGGACTTCGACCTCGGCGAAGCCGGGCATGGCCAGGACGGCGGCCGCGGTGACGGGGCCCTCGAGGAAGCAGCGCATCCTGCCGTCCTCGGCGCTGTAGCGCAGCCGCGCGGCCGATCCGCGGGCCGGGACGCCATCGGTCGAGGGTTGGACCCTGGTCAGCTGGCGCGCCCACCGGCCGACTTCGCCCTCACTCGGGTCGAAGGTGGAGGTGGGCACCACTTCGACGGCGGCACGGTCGGCAAGGGCATCACGGACGAGTCGGGCGCGGCGCACGGCTACAAAGATCCAGACGGCCAACGCGAACGGCGGAAGCGCGGACAGATAGGGAGCAGCGGCGCTGACCCAGCCGACGATGTCGGCGAGCACCTCGGCGTCCGGCAGGTCGGCGACAGTCATGCCGACTGCCGGACGGTCGTACGGAATGCTGCGTGCACGGTGGCCTCCTGGTCAGGTCGGGGAAGAACTCCCTTCACCTGGACCAAGTCAGACCGGAAGGCCGATTCAGACACGGCCGACGATGCTTTACCTCTCCTTTACTATGCTGGGATAACGGAACTCCGTTCATGACCGCTCTCGTCCAATCGAGGCGTCTACTCACCGAACCCAGTCGTTCGGCCTTCAGTCTCAGTGAACCTAGGCGTGCAGGCGATCGCACTGGGGGTTCTGGGTGGCTGTACCACCGCGTCAATCCCCGATGCCCGCAGCTTGCGGGCCAGGAGCTCCATCTCGGGCAGCGTCCCTGAGTACTGCCCGCTGAGGACCTGCTCCAGCACGGCCTTGACGCCGTCCAAGCCGATGCCGAGCTCCGCCCGCAGCACCCGCATGACGGTGGCGTTGCTCACCGGCCCGCTTACCCGCAACCGCGCGCGACCGTGCTCGGAGAGCAGTCGGCTACGCACTCCATCCGGCAGGTCACCGCCACAAACGGCCAGGGCGAATCCACAGGTCGAACACGTCGACTCAACATCCCACCGCAGCGTCTCACCCACCAGCGCCTGGACTCCGAACCACTCTGCCTCGGCACCGCACCCCTGGCACTCAGCGGAGTATCTGATGGACTCGACCAAGATCCTCTTCTCCACAATTCCCCCCTCAACAGAGAAGAGGTTAAGCGGCAAGTCGAACGCCTTCCGCGGGGCACCCGCACTCGGCCTCCAACCTGCTGGCCCGCGCTCCACGGCCGCACCGATGCCTCACGAAGGTGTCTCACCCAATCCAGTCCATGCAGGTCCATGAGATCCGGGCGCTGACTTCGCTGATACAGGACAATGACCAGTCCGTTCGTCTCCCCGGTGGTGACGGCCGCGAAGCCTCCAGCGCTGCCACTCTCACGGAAGGCTTGACGAGCCAGGTCGTATGCGGGCATTCGCCCGGCACTAACGCGATCGCCACCGCCGTCAGGCGTGGTGGCAGCCCGGGTGGGCCGAGCGCGCGGTCTCACAGAAGTCCGGAGCTGGTCGCGGACGTGAAACTGGTGAAGCAGGCCCGGCGAACCAGCGGCTGGGCTCGCCCTCATTCGCTGTGGTTCAGCTCCTCCAAAGCCCTACATGAAGAATGGCCTTCGACTCCACGAGAGCGTGTGGAGTCGAAGGCCACTGGCTGCGCTACCCGTGAACTATGTAACGCAGAACACGGGTTATCCGCATGGGAAGTTATTACCCCGCAAGTCCTTGAGTGTGCAGCCACTCAAGATCATGCATGTACTGTGGAAATCTCTTCGAGCGCTTCGGTGCAACAGCGACCAGCGATTCAAATGGAGTCTCGGAGAACCTACTGACCCAGATTCCTGCATAGGTCGGAAGGTCCTCGATGGAGATCTCTTCGAACTTCTCGCGCCGCAGCAGGACCTGAGTTTCCGGATCGTATTTGACTAGGTCTCCAGGAACTCCATAGAAATCTGCGTCTACGAAGCTAGCCTCAGAAATATCAAGAGCCCATGGTACCTCTTGATATTTCTCTACCATCCCGGCAATGTGGCGGTCTCGGTCCGCCAGGGCGGAATGGGGTGGCATCACCATCACTGGCCCAATCCTGCCTCGCAGTGTCACACGATCGAGAACGCATCCGTAGACCCGATGGAGCTGCTTGGTGTTCAGTCCGTCAACCGTCACATTCTGGAAGTACACTCCCTGAACCTGACATCGGTCCACCGTGCAGCCCTGGACCCGGGTGTTCCTGACGACCAGACTGAAACTTGAGTCGTCGAACTGTGCCAGAACACACGCGGTAAGTGTACTGTCGACCAACTCGGTTCCCGTGTATGTCTGCCGCGAGCCGACGAGTCTAGTCCCTTGTATCGCCTGGCCTTCGATGTGAACTGCCATGACGCCCTACCTCCTCACGATCCTCACGATGTCCGTCACTCTACTTGAACACCTCAGCGAGAAATGCGTCGGACGGAGCCTCATACCTGAGGATCTGATAGGGGTTTGTGATGTACGGCCTATTCATGTGTTCTGCCCATGAAGACGCGCTCGGGCCAGTGATGTCTACACCGAAGGTCTTACCGTCGGCCGCTATGTTGAAGTCGGCGACAGCCTGGCCGGGCATTGAATTTCCGAGATGGACGATGTTTCCATCAGCAAGGATGGCTGGGTCTGCCGCGATGGCGCTCTCCACCGAGGAGCCGTAGAACATTCGTTGCAGGAAAGGCTTGGCCTTCCCTGCAGCAATTTGCTCAGGGCTGAGTGAAGCCCGCACTTCTGCCGCCGTGCGACTCGTGGCGTTGAGCAGGGCAGTCTGGATTCGCGAATAGCTCGCGCTCCCGGAAACGCCCAGCTCCCTGACAGGGTTCAGGCACCTGTCGTTGACATTGTGAACTAGGACCGACGTGGCCCCTGCCATCACATAATAGGTGTGGAAATCGGCGACGGTGAGGTTGTAGGCGGACTGGAGCTGCCGGTAGCGGTGGATGCGTGCAACGGTGACCGTTTCGCCGTTGCTGGTGCGCAGGGACTGGCCGGGCTTGAGGTCACCAGCGTCAATCCAGCGGTGCGCGCTAGGTGACCAGAACGGGTGGTGCCGGGTTGAGGTGATCCGTGCGTTGCCTGCGTCGATCGTGATGTCGGCAAATTCGGTGTCATCCGGCGTATAGATAGTGTCGGTGACGGTACGGCCTTCCGTACGGCCGGTTTCGGGATCGGTTGCGAGGACTTCATCGCTGACCCTGATTTCCCCTATCTGCTTCGTCGTGCCGTCCGCCATCAGAACGCGTGTGGTGCCGGGGAAGCTGTTCTTGCACGCTGCGCGCAGCCTCTGAAGCAATGAGTTGGCGATGCTGGCGACGGCCGCTTCTGGCAGGTTCAGGGCACGCAGGGCCTTGAAGGCGTCGGCGAAGCCAATGCCGGTCCGGGCTGCGGCGTCTGCTGCTCTGACGGCGTCGGCGATGGGCCTGATGATCTTGCCTGCGAAGAGGGCTACGACGTCCACGGCTGCCCAGGCGCATCCGCCCCAGCTTCCGTTTTCACCGCCGGGGGTGAGTTTCTGGGCGCACTTGATCCAGCTGCCGAAGAGGATGTCGATCGGGTCGATGCCCTGCTGGTACTCGGCCATCGTGATGGTGTGCGTGACGAGGTGGTCCAGCACGCCCGTGGTGTGCTCGCCGAGGTATATGGCTGAGCTGGTGGGGCACATGGTCGGGTCGAGAGCCGGCCCGCTGCACATGTAGAGATCGAGAGTGGCCTTGTACTGGATCTTCGCGGTGATCGTGCAGTCGCCCTTGTAGAAGAGCTTGTCGATCCAGTTGTCGCAGGCGTCGGTCTTCTTTGTGGTCTCGGGTTCGCCGACCTTCTCGATGTGGTTGATGACGTAGAACATGTCGCCGATGGCACCGTCTGCGTCGACGATCGTTCCGCTGACGATCTGCTGCGCGTTCGCAGCCTTCTCAGCTCTGTCGGCCGCTTCCTGCGCCTGCTGGGCGTACTTGAGTGCGTCCTTGGCGGCTTGTTCGGCTTCGGTGGCTGCGGCGTCGGCGCGGTCGGCGGCGGCGCGGGCGTCCTTGGCTGCCTGTTCGGCCGCGGCAGCGGCTTCGCGGGCGGCCTGGGCATCGAGTGCGGCCTGGTCGGCGGATTCGCGGGCCTGCTCGGCGTAGCCCTCGGCGCGTCCGGCCGCTTGGTCGGCGGCAGTGGCGTCCGCGGTGGCCTGCTGGCCGTACTCGATGGCGCGGGCCTGTGACGCGGAGGCGGCGGCTGCTGTCTTGGCGGCGCTGGCCGCGTAGCCCAGTGCTTCCTTGGAGTAGGTGCGGGCGTCCGCAGCATGTTCGGCGGCGTTGGCTGCGTACTGGTAGGCGAGCTTCGTGTCGCCGGACGCCTGGTCGGCGAGGTTCTTGGCGGCTGCGGCTTCGGCCTGTGCGTTCTTGGCGTGGGCGTCGGCGACGGCCTTCTGCTGGTCCGCGATCGTCTTCGAGGCCTGCCCGGTCAGGACGACCAGGCTGGCGGCCGAGTCGGTGGTGATGTACGGGGAGCCGATCTGGATGGCGTCGTTGGCCGGCTTGGCGACCTGGGCTGCGGCGTTGCCCGCGTCGACCGCGGCCTGCGCCGTGACGTGCGCGAAGCCAGCGGCCTTCGCCGACGAGGTCAGGGCCTTAATGGCCTCCTTGCTCGCCTCGTCCGCCTCGGACTTGGCGGTCTTGGCCTCCTGTTCCGCTTGGTCGGCCATCTTGACCGCGAGGTTTGCTTCGTCGGCGGCATGCTGCGCGGCGTCGATGGCGTCGGCCGCGGCACTGGTTGCGGTCCTGACCGCGGCGTCGGCGCGCAGCTTGGCGGCCTGGGCAGCGTCCGCATGTGAGCGGGCGCGCTTGGCGGCTGCTTCCGCGCGGCTGGCTGCGGCGTCCGCCTCGGCGGCCGCTTCGGTTGCGGCATCGGCGGCGCTTCGGGATCTGCCGGCCGCGGCTTCGGCGTCGGCCGCGTGCTTGTTGGCCTCATTCGCGGCGGCGCGTGCGGCGTCTGCCGCCTCGCCCGCTTCCAGGGAGTCGGCGTAAGCGTCATGCGCGGCAGCCTTGGCACGCGCCGCCTCCGCCTTCTGCTCGGCGTCCCAGGCGTCGTCCCGCTTCTCCCTGGCATTGTCGCGAGCCGCGAGAGCGTCGTTCTTCCGTGCGACGGCGGTGGCTTCGGCAGCCTCGGCCTTTGCCTTGGCGTCCTGGGCGTTGGCCGCTTCGGCCTGCGCGGTCTGCTTGTGCTGGGCTGCTTCGGCCTGCTTGGCGGCTGCGGTCTCCTTCTCCGCCTTGGCCGTCTTCTCCTCGGCCTCGGCCGCGAGCCGCTTGGCGTGCGCGTCGGCGGCAGCGGTCTTCGCGTCACCCTCGGCCTTGAGCGCGAGGGCAAGCTTCGCCTCCGCCGTCTCCTTGTCCTTCTTCGCGTTGTCCCGGTGCAGCTTCGCCGCATCAGCCGCCGCCTTCGCCTGCAACTCGGCCTTGCGCGCGGCCTCCTTGCGGAACTCCGCGTTGACCTGAGCTGCCTGCGCCAAAGCGCGCTGCGCGATCGTCTCGCTGTCACCGGCGGAGGCGCGGGTGGCGGCCTCGGCGGTCTCACCGGCCTTCACCATCGCCGTCAGCGCGGCGACGGTGCCCTTGGTGACCTGCGCCTTCTGCTGACCGACGATCAGTCCACGACCTCGCGGGGCCCCGTTCTTGTCGGCGATCGCGTAGGCGGCCTGCTCGGCGGCATCCGAGGTGACGGCCGACTTCTTGGCGTTCTCCAGCTGGGTCTTGAGCGTGGCGAGGTACTTCTTCGCCGCCGTCTGGGTGTCGGTGACGCCCTTCTTCGCCTGGTCGAACTGCGCCTTGTCCGGGTAGCCCGGGCTGTCAGTGCCCTCGTGACCCGACGGCTTGATCAGGAACTTCTGCGCACTGGTGTTCTTGCAGTCCCACAGCCGCGCGTCCGTACCGGTGGTGAATTCACTCAGATCCAGGCACTTGCCGGTGGAGATGCTCTTCAGTGGTGAGGCGGCGCGGACGTCGCCCTTCCACGATTGGCCCTTGGACTTGTAGCAGTCCGAGATCTGGATCTTCGTGCCGTTCGCCGACGCGTTCCCCGCCACATCCAGGCACTTGGACGAGTACTGGACGTTGCGGAGGTGGAGGTCGTCCGCGCTGCCTTCAAGCGTCCACTTCTGGTCAGACGCGCCGTTGCAGGTGGTGGTCTGGATCTCTACGCCGCTGGTCGTCCCACCGGTCTCCACGTCCAGGCACTGGCCCTTCGCGCCGGGCACCTCGATGGTCACGTAGCTGTCGCCGATCCAGCCCAGCCCGCCCGAGGACCAGTAGTCCTGCCAGCGGGTGTAGTAGTCAGCGAGCCACGACTGGCCGACGATCAGCCCCAGGGCGAACGTGCCGTCCTGCAACGCCTTCGTCGCGGTGGCACTGGCGCCGAGGATCTGCTGCCGTTGTGTGGCCTGCGAGGTGATTTCCTGCTGCCACTCGACGGACGCCTGCGCCACCTCCTTGCCGAGAACTCGGTTCGGATCGATCGGGTCGTGCCACGCACACGAGGCGAAGCGCGTCTTCAAGTCCTCGACCGCGATGCGGTACTCCGGCGTGTCCAGAGCAGGAGCCGTGCGGGGGAAGCCGCCGGAGGCGAGGAAGATACGGGCGTCATCTGCGAAGACCCGGGGCACGAAGAACTGGTTCGGCTCGACCTTCCCGGAGTTCTTCTTCCACAGCGCCCAGGCTTCCCGCTCCTTCGGCGTCCCTCCGCTGGTGTACTGCGGGTCGCCGATCGCGAGCGCGGCGGTCTTCGTCTTGGCGTCAGCAGTGGGCGACGAGTCCCAGAACGGGTTGAGAACCTCAAGTTCCGGATTGGAATACGACTGCCACAGCCACGGAAGCAACCCGATCTCGTTGAAGATCTCCGTCTCGCCACGCGGCGCCCCGGGGTAGAACTTCAACCCGCTCGTGGCATCGGACCACGCATACCCCTGCTTCTGGACCTTCTCGACCCACTGGGATTTGCTGTCGCTGTCCGCGCGGTAAGCCTGGTGCAGCGGAGTCTTGTCGTTGAGAAGGTCCCGCTCGAGCTTCTTGTGGAGCTGATCAGGCGGCAGCGCGAGGGCCTCCTGCGCGAGCGCGTACATTTTCGGTCCACCCTTGCGCAGGGCTTCACCGGCCAGGCACTGATCCTCACGCAGTTGCTCGGCCGTTTTGGTGTCGTAACCGTCATACGAGTCACCCACCGCGACCATGCGCGGTTCTGCGCCCAATGGGGCCAGACTGGGTTGGACAGCCACGCCACCGAGGACGGCCAAGGCGGCGATCGAGCTGACGGCAGTGGTGAGAGTGGTCGATGATCGTGATCTGAGGCTGAACAGCCTCGGTCTGAATCGCAAAGAAGCATCCTTCACAGCGAACAAAGGCAGGCGGAGGTAGCCGTCCGAGAGGAACGGTGGCGATACGCGAGGATCAGCCAGCTGTCCCGGCGCGGAGCCAGGGGCGGCAGACAGCAGCGGCCGCTGCGGATTTCACAGTGAGCCGACATCGCGGCATGACGACGCACCCCTCCCCCGTGACAGCACAGCCCCCGGCCGCCGAATGACGTGAGCGCGTCATAGTGGGGTGGTCAAGGCCCCTGTTGAACGCGCGGCGCTCACCTTAGCCACAGGTCAACATTTCTGAGCAAGGTCATTAACCTCGGCGCCCCGCCTGTGTCAGCCAAGTACGGTTCGCTAGCTCGGGCTCAAATCGCGGCCTCATGCGGGGAGTTGCATGTGTGGGTAAAGTGTGGAGAGTGTGTAGGTGGAGTTGATTTCCGCCACAAGTTGGCTGGAAGTCACGCACACGTTGGTAGCCGCTGTCGAGCCATGAGGGATCCCTCCTGCGGAGCGCCACACCAGCAGTCAGCCGACCAGTCGGCGGACAGTGAGGACTTGGCCGTGAGTGGAGAGCTTGGCGACTTCCACGGTCCGCCCTGTCCGGGGAGCGTGTAGGACCAGGTCTCCTCCGATCGCCATGGACACGTGCTCGGGCCGTGCCGCGCTGCCGCGAGTGAAGACGAGATCCCCTGGCTGCACGGCGCGGGCAGGGACCGCCCGGCCCTCGTTGACCTGGTCATAGGTGGTGCGGGAGATCTTCACTCCGGCGATGCCGTAGGCGCGCTGCATGAGGGAGGAGCAGTCGCATCGGTCCCGGGGGTTGGATCCGTGGGGGTTGGTGCAGGTGCCTCCCCACTGGTACGGGGTTCCGAGCTGGCCAAGGGCCCAGCGAATGGCGTTGCGGACCTGTATGGGCGCGGTGACGGGGATCTGGTAGCCCTTGGGCAGAGTGCCCGCGGGGATGTCGCCGTAGTTCGTGTCGGCCTGGGGGATGCAGTCGTTGCCGAATCCGGCGGCGAGTGCGGGCGCTCCTGCCGCGGCTGTGCCGAGGGTGGGTGCGATGGCCTGCTGCAGCGCGGTCGCCAGCGGTTCGTGTTTGGCGTAGGCGTCAGGGAAGCCGGACTTCTGCACCTTCTGTGCTGCCACCGTGACCGGCATGCTCTCCCAGTCCTTGAGCGACTTGAGCGCCTTATAGAACTTGGTGGAGGCGTAGACCGGGTCGAGGATCTGCTCGCGGGTCCCCCAACCCTGCGAGGGGCGCTGCTGGAACAGGCCGATACTGTCCCGATCCCCGTGGTTGAGATTGCGCAGGTTGGATTCCTGCAGGGCGGTGGCGAGCGCGATGACCTGACCGCGGGCCGAGATCTTCATCTGCACGCCGGTGGCCACGATGACTTTGGCATGCGGGAGCTGCTCCTTGGGCGCCGACAGACCGGAGACTTTGACGTCGCCGGTACTGCCGGCCAAGGCCGCTTTGACCTGTTGGGCGACCTGCGCGGTGTCCTTGTCCAGGCCGGCATCGGGTGTGCACTGTGCTTGTGCAGCGGCGGCTTCGGCTTCGCTCTGGCCGATGCCGACGACGTGCGCGGCGATCGCCGCTATGAGGATGATCCCCAGGACGATCAGGCTCACGCCGCCGGCCAGCCGCTTGTGCTTCTTGCTCACCGGGGCCTCCGCGGAGGCCTGCGGCGGCGTGCCAGTTCCTGCGCTTCGCGGTCAGCGAGCCAGTCGTCGAATCCGTCCGATGCCCGGCTCGGGGGTGGTGTGTTGGTGCGCTGGGCGCGGCGCTGTACGGCACGGTGGGCTTGGGCGTGCCGACGCGGGGCGCCAGGGCGGGGCCCGGCCAGCTGGCCGGTGGAAGGCGCACCATCGCGTACTGGCATAGGTCCGGTGTTCCGGCGGGGAATCCTGCCCGGGCCTGAGGGACGGGGCGAGCGGACCGGGCCGGTGGAGTCGGCCATGCGGGGCCTGGGGGGTGCGTTCTCGGGCTGCGGCGACGGGTTCACGCCGTGCGGGCCGTTCGGCTGGCCGGGCTGGGGGATGGGGCGCGGCCTGGGGCGGCCGGCAGGACGAGCGTTTCGGGTATTGCGGTGGTGTCGGCCGGCGTTGAGGCGGGAGGCCAGCACGGTGGCGCCCACGGTTTGAGGCATCGCGTAGGCGAGTGCGCCCAGTGGGTTGCCCTGGGCGAGGGAGACGCCGACCAGCGTTGTGCGTACGGCGCCGCGGGCGGCCTTGCGGACGATGTGGCGGTTCTTCGGAACGGTGGCTGTGGCAGGCGGCGTGAAGATGGAACCGTGTGTGCCGCCAACGCGGGCCTGGGACATCTTGCTGCGGAAGTTGGCGGCGACCTGTTTGGAGCGTTCGGCGAGCTTCTTGCGCTTCTTGATTGCGCCGATGCACACGACGTCGACGACGAGGAACCGCAGGGTGAGTTCTCTGCCCCAGTCGTCGTGTACGGGGTCGAGGACGGCTTCGATGATCAGGATGAGCACCGCGAGTCCGATGACGGACACCAGTATCTGGCCGAGGCGGTGCAGCACGGAGGCGGCCCAGTCCCATAGAAATGCCCGGCCTGCGCCGGGGATGAGGCCGACGATGAGGGCGGGTTCTCCGCGCACGGCGTCCCAGGCGATGCCGCACTGGGCGACGAGGAAGCTGCCGGCGAGGGCGGCGATCAGGATGGTGACGATGAGGGCGGCGATCAGGAGGAAGAGGCCGCCGCCGAGTTTGTCGAGGGAGGCCTTCTTTGCCGCGTCCACGTCCCCGGGGACACACGTTTCCTCGAAGCCTTCCATCGGGGGGTTGCCGAAGTGGTCGACGGCCCAGCGGGTCGCCAGGTCGATACCGGCGTTGATGCTGTCCGAGGCTCCTGGCAAGCCCACCCAGGAGCTGGGGCTGAGGTAGTCGGTGTAGCTGGAGTACTTCTTGAGCTCGTTCGTGCGCGCGTGCACGGCGCGGTCGAAGGCCAGCTGCTGCAGGCGGGCCTCGGTGTATCGGGTGGCGCAGTCATCGTCGAAGACACGGCCGTACTGCAGGAGCATGGCCGGTTTGACGATGAAGGCGTCGGTCAGCGCGTTCGTCAGCGGGCGGGACAGCGCCGTGCCGGTCGCCTCGGTGGTGACGTCGTTGTTCTCCTTCGGGGTGGCGGGGTTGGCGTCGAGAATGACGTCGGCGACTTCCAGGGCCAGGCCGCGGGTGACGGCGATTGCCCCGGTCTCCTCCCCCAGCAGTGTCTGAGGCGGTGACGCCAGCAGGGTTGTCGTCAACGCTGCCAGAAGTAGGGAGAGGGCAGCGTCGCCCCAGCCACGGGCCTTGTCGCCGAAGAAGATCCGCGCCACACAGACCAGCGCACAGACCGCCAGGAACAGGCCCGGCAGGCCCATCTCCAGAATCACGCGCGCGTGCAGGGAGTTGGCCACAGACAGCACGGGGACGAGCAGGAGCTTGGCGAGCCCGAAGGAGAGCGCCCAGGCGATGAGCCAGCAGCAGAACGCGATCAGCCACTTCGTGACCATGAAGGAGATCTCGGTGAGCAGGTTCTGGATGCCCAGGTCCCAGTCGAGGAGCCCGCCGGTGTCGGAGGTGACGGTGTAGACGCTGATGGGCAGGTTGTTCTTGTCGGTGACATTGAAGACACCGAGGACGCCACCCTCGTCCGGCAGCTGTTTACGCAGGCGCTCCTTCTCAGCCTTCAGCTTCGCCTCCTGCTGCGCCTTGCTGAGGCGCTCCCCCTGTTCTTTGAGGAGCTGCTCGATCTCCTTCATCTCTTCAGGGGTCGGAGCGCGCTGTCCCGGGGCAGTTGGAGCCGGAGCAGGGACGGGTTCGGCGTGGGCGGGCAGGGAGGTCAGCAGCGTGAGAGTGGTGGCGGCCAGCGCGGCAACAAGCAGCGCGAGGCGCAGCCGCGCGGAGCCAAGGGCGCGCAGCCGCAGCCACCAGGTCAGGGTCGTGGTCATGCTGCGGCCCGGGAGGCGGTGGGGGTGGTGTGGATGACCCGTGTGATGGCGTCGTCTTCGGGGATGAGGACCTTCATCAGCCCGATGCGGCCGGCCAGGTCGCGGTAGAGGCATTCGCCGGCGCGAGCGAGTTTTTCCTCCTCGGGCAGGTCGATCGGGGACAGGCCGGCCGTGACCAGGTCCAGCAGGTCGGGGTCGGTGGCATCGATGCCGAGGAACTCCAGGCCACGGCTGGCGAGGGAGCGGGTGGTCTGGCGGAACAGGAGCCGGTGCGGGATGAGGCCGCGGATGATGGCGCCTTTCTCCGAGTCGGCCGGGCCGATGTCGTCCGGGTCGTGGCTGCCGACGTAGGCGGCGGCGTTGTGCTTACGGCCATCGCGCATGAGCTCGAGCAGCAGCTCCAGGCCCTCGTCGCTGGAGGTGAGCCACCAGCACTCGTCGAAGACGGCGACACCGAATTCGTCTTTGGACTTCATGACCGTCTCGCGGGCGACCGCGGCGATCAGGTACATGAGCGAGCGGCCCAGGACCTTCTCGAATTCGAGGCGTTCGATCCTGTGCTCGGAGGCCAGCTCGCTCTTCTTCGGCAGCTGGAGGGCGTTGACGAGGAAGACCACGCTGTCGGCGCGGTCGGTGTCGACGACGGGCAGGCGCTCGTCGAAGACGACCGCGGCGAGGTCCTTGCGCGCGACGGCCTTCAGCTTGCGTGCCAGGTTCCGCGCCGGTACGTCCTCTCCCCCGCGGCGGGTGAGCTCGTCGATCAGCGCGGTCATGGATGGCTCGGGCTGCTCCAGAACGGCTTGGACGGCCTCGGAGAGAGCGACCCCTTCCAGGTCCATCGGCTTCACACCGAGCAGCAGGGTCAGGAAGGACTCGCAGAAACGGGCGGCCGCCTTCGGGCTGTCGTTGACGTACAGGCGTAGCGGGTCGAGGGACACTTCGGCGCTCTGGTCGATGCGGATCAGCTGGGTGGTGCCGGGGCAGGCCTTCGCGAGCCGTGCCCACTCCTCTTCCTTGGTGCGGTCCACGATCACCGCGCGGCCGCGGGAGTTCGGTCGGCCGGGTTGGTGGCCGCGGGCGAGGACGTTGTAGACGGCCGACTTCAGGGCGACGGATTTGCCGGCGCCGAGCTCGCCGAGGAACGCCATCGACGCGCTCGCGTTCTCGCGGGGGCCGCGGGCAGGGTCGATCAGGACCGGCCGGGCGCCGCCGGAGGCGAGCTGGAGACCGTACAGGCCGCCGCGTTCGTCCCCGAGCTGGGAGCCGCACCAGGGCATGGCCATCGCGAAGTCCCGGGCCAGCAGGTACTGGGCGTATCCGGTCAGCACGCGGGGAGTACGGCAGCCGGGCAGCATGGCGTGCCACAGGTTGGTCTGCTCCCCCACCGGCCGGGCGAAGGTGTAGTCGGTGGAGCCGAAGTCGGAGGCGAGCGACGCCGCGCGGTCCTGGGCGTCATCAGGTGTGGAGCCCCAAACGGCGAGGGTGACCATGGCGCGGATCTCGACCTCGCGGGCGGATGCGGTGATCCGGTCGCGGAACTCGTCGTTGTCGGCCTCGTGCTTCGCGATCGAGGCTGGCGGGCCGGCCGGGTCGCCCTGGTACTCAGCGGCTTGGGCTTTCAAGTGCCGGGCTCGCTTGCGGGTCTTGGCTTCGGCCTTGGCTCCGGGGGTGATGACCAGGCGGGCGGACCAGTCGACCGGGTACGCGAGGTCGTCCAGCTGCTGCAGATAGGCGGCGCCGGGCAGAGCGAAGGCCTCCGGCATCTCGGCCAGGGCGAGCATGGCCTGGTAGGAGTCACCCCACTCGGAGGACACCTGCACGTACCGGCGCTCGAACGGGTTGCCCGGCACGCTCCTTCGGTCGTGGAAGTCTGCGCCGCCCTCGGCGAGCAGCATCTCCCCCAGCGCTGCGGCAGTGCGGCCGCGCCCACGCACCCGAGGTTCGGTGCCGTCGGGGAGGAACGGCTCCGCCAGGCCGCGCCTGGCGGAGTGGCCGTAGATCCACAGGATTTCCGCCTCGGTCGCCGGTCGCATCGACACCCCGGTGGGCCACTGGGCGTGCATCCGGCGGGCCTGCTCAGTGCGCCGCTCAACTTCGCCAGAGGTGATGGGGGCGGGGATCAGTCCGAGCTGCAGCGCGACGTCGGCCTTGGCTGCGGAGAGGGCGGACAGGACGGCGTCTTTGCGGGAGGCCGGCGGGAGGGGGATGGCCAGCCAGTCGGTGCGGCCCGTGAGTTCCATGGTCTCGAGCTGGTCCAGCACGGCCTGGCCGAGCTGCTCGTAGCGCGGCGACCTCTTCAGGTCGACGTCGGCGACCATCGCCCTCACCACGGCGATCGGGTCGACCTGCGGGCACAAGGACAGCAGCATCGGCTCGCCCGTGAGGGACTTGAAGAGCGACTCGAGCGCCTTCAGCCGGCGCTGCTTGGCGACCTGCGGCGCGTGGGAGTAGTTGGCGGCCGCCACCCGCCAGATCGCCCAGGTGGCGCCGTGGGTGGTGAAGACGAGGTTGCCCTCGATGTGTCGGATCGGCAGGCGCATCTCACTCCTCCGTCTCTGTTCGTGCGGATGCGGTGCGGCGGGCGAGCAGGGCTTGCACACCGGACGCCACCGGGGTGTCGGCAGGCGCATTCGGCAAGACCGCAGCCGCCTGCCGGGCCGAGCTCCGGGTGGGCCGCGCAGGGCGGGGTGCTGTCGTGTCGGGCTCCGGCCGTGAAGCCGCAGCTCCGTCGGCGGTGAAGGTGATGTGCGTGTCGCCTCTGATGGGGCGGGCTGGGCGGAGAGGACGGCCGTGTAGCCGCCCCCACCGCGGGCCGGTCAGCATCGTCGCGACACTGACTAGAGCCGCTACCGGGTTGCGGCCGTCGATGTGGAGGTGCCGCAGCACAAACGCCGCCGCGAACGGCAGAACGAGCAGCACGCCGACGTCGATGAGCCCGTGCCCGCCCCAGATCGCCCGGGTCAGGATCAGGATCACGAACGTGGTCACGATCGCGGCGAGTTGGGTGAGCGTGTACGGGCCGCCCGGCAGCCGGATCCCCCGGCCGCCGTTCACGTCCCGGATGACGCCATGGACCAACGGCGCGCGGCGGGCCTTGGTGTAGCAGCGTCCAATCAGTTCGCCATCGGTCTCGGCCGCGTCGACGAGGTGGGTGGTCACTGGTCGCCGCCCGCGCCGCCTTGGCCGCCGCCGTCGTACTGGGTGATGTCCTCGGTGGTCTTGTTCTTGAGGGTGTCCATGTTCGCGGAGCCGCCCCAGACGATGGCCGCGAAGATGACGGCCATGATCGTGGGCCCTGGTGCCTTCGTCTTGAAGCCGACGATGACGACGAACGCCCCGCACAGCACCGGGATGAGGACGTTGAAGATCAGGTCCTTGATGTCGTTGCCGAGGCCGGTGCCGGTCTGGATCCAGCCGGCGGCGAGCGTGACGGTTTCGTTCATGACGTTCTCTCCTTGTCAGGGGGTGGGCGCGGTGTCGGACGTTGCCGGCGTGGAGCCAGTGGTGTCGGCACCGCGGGTGGGGGCTGCGACGGGAGCGGTCGCGGGGGCGCCGTCGAGGCTGGCGATCTCCCAGCGGCCGGCCCGGGCTTTGAGGGTCAGTGCGTAGGTGAGCGGGACGCGGATCTCGTCCGGGCCGGTGGCGCGCAGTGCGACCAGCAGCCGCAGGGTCGTGCCGTCACCAGGGACGGCTGTCACCGGCTCGGTGCCCTTCTCGCCTTCGACGGCGAGGGAGTCGACGGCGATGCCGCTGTACGGGGTGGGGGTGATGGCCGTCGTGTGCGTGCCGGGGGCGAGGTAGCGGTCGAGCTCGCCGGTGCCGGTGAGGTAGGCGGTCAGGAATTCCGTGGTCGCTTGGGTGCGGGGGTCTGCAGGCAGGGCCGGCCGCATCGGCCCGTACACGAGCGAGGGGGCCTTGATCCGCTCGGGGGCGGCGACTTCGGCCGGCATGGCCAGCGCCGTGTATCCGCTCGCCCCGCCCGGGGTGGTCGCGGTGGCGACCGGGACCTGGAAGTACCGCACCGCCTGGGCGGCTGCGGCCTTGGCGACCTTCTTCTCATCGGGCCGGTCGCCGTCTGCCGGTGGGGCGGTCGGCTTCGTTGCGGTGATGCGGGCTGCCACCGTCACGGACCAGACGCCGCGGTCGATCTGCCGCAGACGGACGACGGTCAGCTGCTCACCGCGTCGCCGGTCCGATTCCCCTTCCAGGCGCAGGCTCGTAGCCCCCGGGTAGTAGCCGGCGAGCCGGTCCTGGTCGCCCTCCCCCGCCGAGATGAAGGCCGCGACGAAGAGCTGCGCGAAGCCGGCAGCCCCCTGGGAGCCGGTCGCAGCTGGCGCGGTGGGCGTCGGCCGCTTCTGCGCCATGCCTGCTTCCGCGGGCACCGACAGGTACGCGAACGCGCCGAGCAGCGGGCCGAGGACGAGCAGCCCCCAGGCCGTCCACCGGAGGATGGCGGTCGTGTTCGCCTGAGCACCGGTCGACCAGCCGGCCACATCCTGCGGCGCCTCGTCGATGTCCCAGTCCTGTGGGTCGGCAGCACCGGCCGGGTCCTTGGCCGGACGGCGGTTCCATGCGCGCTTCATGCCGAGCCTCCAGCCGGCAGACGGGTGTGGCCGGTCAGCTCGGCGATGCGCTGGCGCAGTTCGGTCTCCGGGCGCTGCCGCAGCACCTCCAGGGAGGCGAGGACGTCGCCGACGTCGTCAGCGAGGAAGGCCCGCAGCCGGTCATGCGTGTCGGTGTCGAAGGGGTGCGAGACCAGCTCGGCGCCGAGCTGGATGAGCAGTCGCTGAGCGCGGGTGACACGCTCTTCGTCTATGTCCAGAGACGCCTTGGCCGTTGGGGGCATCGGTTCTCCTCCTTGGGGAGCGGGTGGGCAGTTGGCAGGTGACGAGTCGGGTCAGGCAGCGGGCCTGAGTTGGAGCGAGGCCGTCAGGCGGGCTATGGCGCGGGAGCGGCGGCGCTGCCAGGCACCGGCCGTCGTGCCTACGCGGGCAGCGGCGGCCGTGTCGCTGACCGGATCGGTGGTGTAGTGCCAGGCGATGGCGCGGCCGTCGGCCGGCGAGAGCGTGCCGGTCTCCATCGCGTCCAGGACCAGCTCGAGGAGCTCCAGGCGTGCACGGCTGGCTTGGCCTTCGTTAGGCGCAGCGGGCCTGAGGCCTGCGGCTGCTGCGGCCGCGTCGACGGCCTGGGTCTGGGTTATCTCAGCCGGGCCGGGCGCGCTGTCGGCAAGGTCCTCGGCGACGGCCAGGTCCTCGCCGCGTTCCTCGCGGTCGGCAGCGAGGCCGCGGCAGACGTGACGCAGCGTGTCCAACGCGAGGTTCGCGGCGGGACGGCCGGGGCGGGTGTGGATGCGTCCGGAGCGGGCGACTTCGTAGAGGGCGGCCACCGTCAGGGAAGCGATCTCATCGAAGGAACGGCCACCGAAGGGACGGACCTGGCCGCGGGTCATACGGACAGCGGCCGGGATCATCGCCTGCATGACGATGCGCGCGGCGAGGGTGGCCGATCGGTCATGACCGGCCGCACGGCGCAGCAAGGCGCGCAGGACTGCGTCGGTCAGCGCGTCGGCCATGGCCTCGTCGCGTGGCCTAAGAGCGGCGAGCAGCTGGGCGGGGCCGAGCGTGCGCACCCAGGCATCGGTCACGGCCGCGACGTCGTCGGCCAGGCGATCGGTCACCAGCCAATCGGTCACCGCGGCCTGGACGGCGGTGTCGGCGCACAGTGCAGACCACTCCGCATCCAGGCGGTCGAAGATCCCGCCGGTGGTGGGGGCGGGGTGCGGTACGTCGAGCACGGCACGTCTCCTTTCGGGTCTCGTGCCGTGAACTCTCCTCAGGCAGGCTTGCCCGATGGCTTGCCCAGATCCCGAAAAGCGCAGGTGGGTGGCTTGCCCATGCGATGGGCAAGCCGTTCGGGGCCGATTGGGCAAGCCTGGCGGGGCGCTGGGCAAGCCTCCGTGACCGGCCGATGCAACTTGCGGGCAAGCCTCTTCATGGGTGGGCAAGCCTGGTCTTGGGCATGCGGAAGTCGCCCGATGGGGCCCTGCCGGATGGTCAGGGCGAGGGTGACCGACGCGCGCGGATCGGTCATGACCGATGACCGATGCGGCCAGATCGGCCATCGGTCACGCCGTCCGGGATCGGTCACCGGCCATCGGTCACAGGAGAATCGGGCACGGCCTGCGGGTGCGGACATGACGGTCGCCGATGCCGGGAACGGCATCGGCCACGTACGGGAACGGCGGATCGGTCAGCGGCTGACTGACCGCAGGTGTGCTCGACCCTGCCGCCGACGCTGCTCTTCGAGGTGCTCGGCAGCGGCGTTCACACGACGCTGTCCGGTCTTCGGGGACAGCCCCAGGCGGCGGGCCACCTCCGCGCCGGAGAGCTTCTGTCCAGCTTCCTCTGCTTCGGCCAGCCACCCGGCGACGGTCACGATCTGTTGCTGAACCGGGTCGAGGTCGGACTCGTCGCTCTGCTGCTCGGGCAGCCGCGCGGTGGCCGCACCCGTGTCGGTGACCGACGCCTCCCACACAGCCGGCTCGCTGACGGAAGCCTCGGCCGACCTCGGCGACGGCACGTCCACCGCAGTCTGCTGCGCCACTCCCCCGCCGACTCGGTGCTCAACTTCCGCCGATGCGGTGGGCACCGGCTCACGTACGTACGGCTCCGCCTCCACCGGCAACGCCGCGAAATCCTGCGTGACAGATGACCCCGGGCCGAAGAACGGATGCGACTCGGCAACGTCCCGACGGCCGTCAGGCATCGACACATCGGGGTGGACATCGCTTGGTTCGGTCACGGCCGGCATAACCGGCCCGTCATCGACTACCGGCTCCGCGATCTCGATCGGGGCAGGCTCGGTCAGTGACGTGTCGTCGACCTCGTCATGGTCCATGTGACCGGCCGGCGCGGCCTCGCCGGACTGCAGCGCCCGCTCATGCTCGCCCACGGGCCGCTCAACCAGAGCCTGTTCGTCGGCACGCTCCACGACGAATGCCGGGCTCAAGTCCAAGCCCGCCTCTTCCAGAACATGCGGCGCGGTCTCGGCGAGCGGTACGCCGTACGTCGCCAGCCGCAGTGGCATCAGGGCCTCCACCGGGGCCTTACGCCGCCAGCCGCGCCCGAAACGCGCCTGCAGCTGCGCCTCGTAGACCAGACGGTGCTGCTCCAGCTTCACCGCCTGCTCGTAGGAGCGCAGCTCCCACAGCTTCATGCGCCGCCACAGCCGGAACGTGGGTACGGGAGAGAGCAGCCAGCGGGTGAGCCGTACGCCTTCCATGTGCTTGTCGGCCGTGATGTCGGCGATCCGACCGACCGCGTGTCGGGCGGCCTCCACGGAGACCACGAACAGCACGGGGATGACCGCGTGCATCCCCACGCCGAGCGGGTCCGGCCAGGCCGCGGCGCCGTTGAACGCGATCGTGGCAGCGG
The DNA here is from genome assembly GCF_042724175.1 of Streptomyces sp. NPDC127084. Lineage (NCBI taxonomy): Bacteria > Bacillati > Actinomycetota > Actinomycetes > Kitasatosporales > Streptomycetaceae > Streptomyces > Streptomyces sp. NPDC127084. Next base: position 21,410 of record NZ_JBHXFA010000025.1, on the reverse strand, counting down.
TGAGCAGCCAGGCAGTCTGACGTAGCAACGGGAATGGGATCCGGATCCAGGTCAGTAGCAGGTCGAGCGCGAGCAGGACGCAGATGCCCGCATCGATGCCGATTGGGAAGACCAGGGAGAAGCTGCCGAAGCCTTTCTTCTCAGCAAGGTCACGTACGGCGGCGTACGACCCGGCGAAGCCGATCGCGGCGATGATCACCGCACCGGCCACGACCACGCCGATCAGTATTCGGTGCGACCGGGTCAGTACCGGCTTCTTCGTCCCCGCGGTCACTAGCTGTCACCTCTCCCCCGCTATACGCCGTGTAGCAATCAACTTACGTTGTGCCGCGGTGCTGAGCGTCGATATCCCCGTACGCCCAAGGGCTGCCTGCCGGGCAGAGGCCACGGCGAGAGGCAGAGCAGGGCACAAATGGAGTCGGGGCTGAGTGCTGAGAGCCGCCTATCGTCTCAGCGGCATGCCTCGGGGCAGAGACCTTAGCCCCGAGGCATGCGTGCTGCGCGCCCCACACGTCGGTGTCTCGGCCAGCGACGTGGCCAGCACTGGCAGCAGAGGATCACTCGGCGGGGACCACCTGGATATCCCTGTCCCTGTGCTTGACGAGCAGCTCCAGCATCTTGCTGAACTCGCTCGGCGGCATTTTGTGGATCAGGTGGTGGGCTGCCGCAAGCCCGTCCTCATAGGGAAAGCGCTTGAGGGTGGGGCGGTCCGCTGGCTGGCCAGGTGGCTGGTCGTCGCGGGGTTCAGGAATCGTCTGGTGTGCTCCTGGTGTCCCGGCCGCTAGCCCGGTTGGCGCAGACTGCGGCGACGGCGAGGTGGTGGTCTGGCTCTCTGGCAACTCGTTGGTACCGCCTGCATCCTTCGCCGTGCTTTGGGCAGCATCGGGATCGGTGATTACGGCGTAATCACCCGAGTGGCTGCTTGGACGGTGATCCTCACCTGATTCAGGCCTCGGTTGCTTTGTACCGCGTTTCGAAGCGCGCGCCTTCTCATCCTGACGCGCTCGCTCCGCCTTGAGCTCCTCCAGCGCGGCAGCCTGCTGTTCGACGGGCTTGTTGCCGACTGCGCGCAGCAAATCGACGGGTTCTTCGCCGATGCGGGCCTGAAGCTCGGGCGACAGGTTCAGTAGAGCGAGACGCTGGGAGATCCAGCCCTGGGAGCGGTGGAGACGTTTGGCGAGGGCTCGCTGGCTGCCGTGGATGCTCAAGAGGCGTTGCAGGGCGCGGGCTTCGTCGAGTTCGCCGAGGTCTTGGCGGTGGATGTTGGCGACGAGGGCGGATTCGAGTAGCTCTTCGGGGCTGGTGCCTTGGTCGTCGCTGACCATGACCTTGATCGCGGGGAGGCTGGCTTCGCGGGCAGCGGCGAGGCGGCTGCTGCCATCGACTACGACGTGGGTGGTGTCGGGCTCGAGGTCGGCTTGGCGTCCGGGGTTGGCCTTGATGTAGGCGTCGCGGTTCATGACCGTGATTGCTTGCTTCTGGCCGTGGGTCTTCAGGCTGCCGGCAAGGTCCGTGAGGTCTCCGAGGTTGGAGCGCGGGTTGTCCGGGTTGAGGCTGATCCGGTGTACGGGCAGTTCGGTGGGTGGGGCGATGCCTTCGGTAGGGACGCCGGTGGCGGCGGCGACGGCTTGGCGGCGTGCGCTGACCGGTCGCACTCCCCCGCCGAAACGACCGGCGCCCAACTGGTCGGCCTTGCTCACGAGACCTCCCTGGCCAGGGCGCGCATGCCAACTGCCTGCTGCGATTTGGGCGCGTAGGACAGGAGTGGCTTCTTCACTCGGACGGCCTCCTTCTGTTCTTTGAGGTCTCCGATGAGTCCCACCACTCTCGGATCCTTTATGTCGACCCACCCTTGGAGGGAGGAGGTGGCGATGTATCCGCGGCGTGAGTCGTAGAGGTTGACGACGATTCCCAGGTAGTCGATGTCGACTTGGAGGTCACCGCGCAGGTCGTCGATCTGTGTGGTGAGCAGTTCGTAGGCGTCGGCGGAGCTGTCCTCGGCTTGGACGACGATGAGGGCTCCGGATTGGCCGACTGTTTCGCCATCGCGTCGGCGGCCGTAGTAGGCAGCGGCGTCCATGCTGAGGCCGAGGCTTGGCGGGCAGTCGACGATGATGACGTCGTATTCGGGTTCGAGGGGTGCAAGGGCTCGCTCGAGAGCGGATTCTCGGGCCCGGACGGCGGATAGGCGGACGTCGAGCAGGAACGCGTCGTTGCACGCGGGCAGGAGATGGAGGCGTCCGTCGAATGTCTCGTCGTCGACGGAGAGGATGAGGTCGCGCAGTTCGCCCTTGGGGTCGCCTGCCATGTGGTTGGTGAGACTGTCGCCGTTCATCGGCAGGGGCGTGCCGCCCAGTTGGTTGGTGAGGTGGCACTGCGGGTCGAAGTCGACGAGGAGTACGCGCAGTCCCAGTCCGGGCAGGTTCTCGATGTCGAGAGGGTCGTCGTCCGGTACGGAGTCGCTGTGGTGCGTCTCGCTCGCGCGCACGGCTTTGGCGAGAGCCTTGGCGATGCGGACCGGGTGCAGGACGTTGGCGTCTTCGGCCAGGGCTTCGCCCAGTCCGGCGGCAATGGCGGTCTTGCCGACCCCGCCCTTCTGATTGCAGACGATGATGCGGCGCGTGACTGCAGGTCGTTCGATGTCCGGGGCGGGGTTGGCGTCGAGCCACAGCTGGACGGACTGGGCCAGGCCCTGGATGAGGGAGACACGCCGGTCGGCGGCGATCTGTCGGAACTCCTCCCACTGGCCGGGGGGCAGGAAGGTGGAGAAGGAGTCGGCGCCGGCTGTGTCGACGGCAGCGGGGGTGGAGGCCAGGCTGCACCAGTCGCGGATGCCTTGTTCGACGGCTGCCTGGATCTCGATGCCGTGCTGAGCTGCTCTGATCTTGAGGTTCTGCCGGAGCCATCCCGGCAGCTTGGAGACGACCTTCTCGCGGTCGCTGGAGGTGGCTGGCGTACTCATGAGAGACACCATACTAACGTTCTTGATCGCAATGAAGTACCGACACGTTAGCTAGACCAAGTCGTTGAGGGGCTTCGTTCCCCTCCAAGTGAATACGCCGTAATCAGCCAAGGTCCGGCAGGCCGACTTTCAGGTGATTACGGCGTAATCACTCCCATGAACCCATCTCTGCGGGCATCGTGTCGGTTTCGTTGCCGGTCTCATGAGCAGCCGCACGCACTGGGGTGAGCTCGAGGTCGTCTTGAGCAGCGGGGACAGTCGGCGCCCTGTCCCCCTTTACGGCCGCCAAGTCCTCTGAGGACGCGAGCAGCCAGCACGGCGGGAACGTCCTCGCAGGATGCCCGTCCCTGGCCTTGCCGCGAGCGCTCCGGGTGGATTCAGCGTGATGCCCCGCGTTCGCCAGGCGTTCAGCTCTGCGCTCTCCAGTAGGTGAGCCCCTCTCGGACTGCGGCAGTGAAGTGGTGGTCGATGCCGTGGAGCCGAGTCACGTCTGCCAACAGTTCGGCCAGAGCCTCTGCGGCCCACGCGGCGTCGCCGGCCGCTCCACGGTGTATGGCGAGGGCGAACCGGCACCCGAGGGTCAGCGGGTTATCTGGCCCGTAGACGCGCAGCAGACGCTCCAATAGATCGGTGAAGGTGGCTGCGGCTGCGGCTGGGTCTTGTCCCTCACCTTGCCGGCGGGCAAGGTCGGCAAGGGCGTCCAGGGTGTCCGGGTGGTCGGGGCCGTTGACGCGTTCCCGGTCAATCGCGAGCTGCTGGGAGTCAGCCAGAGCTTCCGTCGTGTGGCCCGCCTCGCCGCGCAGGTGGGCGAGGTTGCGCAGGATGACCTGTGTGAGCGTGTGGTCGGGTCCCAGAATCCGCAGTGTGTCCTCGCGGAGTTGCACGTGGGCGGCCAGGGCGCCGACGGTGTCTCCCGCTTCTGCCTGCCATCGTGCCCAGATCGCTCGCGTGCTCAATACGTCCGGGTGGTCCGGGCCCAGTGCCCTTTGCTGAGCAGCGTGGAAGTCTTCGTACGCGGTTACGGCTCCTGCGGCCTCCCTTGCCTCGCTCCGGGTGGCGGCCACATTGCCATAGACGACAAGAGTGTGCGGGTGGTCAGGGCCAAGTACGCGGATCACGCTTTGAAGGAGCTGGGCGTACGTGTCTGCGGCAGTCGACGGGTCACCTGCCTCGCCCTGGTAGCGAGCCAGGTCGGCCCAGGTGTCCAAGGTGTCGGGGTGATCAGGGCCTGGGGCGCGCCGCCGCCGCTCCAGGAGCTCTGCGCAGGCGGCAGCGGCCCCGGCCGGGTCCCCCGCTTTGCCTTTCCAATGGATGAGGCTGGCCAGGGTGTTCAGGGTTACGGCGTGGTCCGGATCCAGCACGCCCCGCTGATCGGCCAGTAGCTCGGTCATGGTGGCAGCTGCACCTGCCGCGTCTCCGGCCTCTCCGGTCCACTGAGCGAGGTTGTAGCGGACGAGGAAAGTGTCCGGATGGTTGGGACCGGAGACACGTTTCTGATCGCGGAGAAGTTCCCGGAGGTCGGCTATGGCGCCGGCCGGATCGCCAGTCTGCCCCCTCAGCAGGGTGAGATTGTTGCGGGTGGTCAGCGTGCTGGGGTGGTCGGGACCCAGTACGCGCTGCCGGTCGGCCAGCACCTCGGCGAAGGCGGCCATTGCCCCCTCGAGATCACCTATCTCCGCATACCAGCGGGCAACGTTGGCCCGGTTGGTTAATGTCTCCGGATGGTCGGGCCCCAGCACGTGGATCGACTGCCGCACCAGTTCGGCGGAGGCTGCGATAGCCCCGGGGGGATCACCGGCCTCCCCTCGCCATCGCACGTGCCGGGCCCAGGCGCTGATGGTGTCCGAGTGGTCGGGGCCCAGCACGCGGCGCCGATCGGCCAGTAGCTTGGCAAAGTCGGCAGCTGCTCCGGCTGCGTCTCCTGCTTCCCCTCTGAACCGGGCAAGGTTGGCTCTCACCGTCAGCGTCTCTTGGTCGTCGGCGCCCAGCACACGGAGGTGATCCCTGAGCAGTTCTGCGAGGGCGACCACAGCGCCGGGGTTGTCTCCGGCCTCGCCCTGGCAGCGGGCTCGGAGTCCTCGCAGGACGAGGGTGCTTCGATGGTCGGGTCCCCAGACGCGAAGTGCGTCCTCCAGCGCCCGATCGGTCGCGTTCATCGCTTTGGTTAGTTCACCCGTCTCCACCTTCCAACGGGCGGCGTGGACGCGGGCCGTAAGCGTGTCGGAATGGTCGGGTCCCAGATGTTCGGCCGCTGTGTCCGCCAAGTCCGCGAAGTGCTCAGCCGCGGCGGCGACAAGGCCAGACTCGCCGAGACTCATGCCCACGTAGCTGAGAAGCTTGGGGCCTTTGCCATCGCTCCACAACGCGCTGCCGGCATACGTGCACAGAGCGGTAGCGTTGGCGCGCAGACTTGCCGCTAGGGCCGTGTCCCGCTCGACGTCAGGCCATACCTGCATCAACACGCCTGCCACCAAGCGGGCCGTTGGACTCTGCAGTTCGGCAGGCATGGACTCACGGACCGAGCGCTGAATGAGACCGTGCACGCGTACGGCCTGGTGCGGTGTCTCGGGGGTGTGCTCGACGAGGCTCAGGCGATGGAGGACGCGCAAGGCGTCGTACGCGTCGTCCTCACCCAGGGGCCGAGGGCTGGGGCCGACCCCGGAGTTTGCCGGGCGATGGAGGTCGAGGTAGCTGAGCACGCCGGAGGAAGACAAGACGCTGGCTGGGATGCCGTTTGGGTCGAGCAGCGCGGCGATATCCAGCATGGGACTGGCCAGGCCCACGGGCCGCAGTTGGTTTGCCCGCTCGATGGACAGGGACCAGGCGGCAGCCACAGTGGTGGCCTGGTCATCCGGCAGCCCGCTTGGGTCCGGCATGACGTCGCTCAGAAGACGGGCGCGGTCCGATAGCCGCCGACGGTAGGAGGCGCAGTTGATCCCGGTGTCGACGATGTACGCCGCGGCCTGGGACAGAGCCAGCGGCAGATGCCCCAGGTCCTCGGCGATACCGCGGATTTCCTCGGGTTGGTCGGCCAGATCGTGAGCGGCAAGGGACTCGGTGAGGTAGGCGACCGCCTCATCGAGGGTGAACAGCCCGACCTGCAGCACGTGCCCTCGCCCAGTCAGAGCCGCGTCGCGACGGCGGGTGGTGACCACGGTCCGGCCCCGCGGGTTGTCGTCCGGTGGCCAAAGCTCACGCAGATCGCCAGGGTCCGCGACATCGTCCAGGACGACGAGCCACCGGCATGCCGCTTGCGGCGTGGGCGGGTGCGGGGGCGCAGTCGCGAGCCAGGCGAGAAAGGTCCGGGCGGCGTCTTCGGGAGACGCTGGATCCGCACCGCACAGCTCGACCCCGGCTTGCGCGTATCCGGAGACAACGGCGGAGCGTCTGCTCGCGGTGATCCACACGAGGACGTCCAGACTCCCGGCCGTCCAGGCGCTGTGTGCATAGTCGGCAGCGAGTTGCGTCTTGCCTACTCCTCCCATGCCCGTGAGCACCTGGGAGAGCACGGTGGTGCCCCCGCCTTCCACCGCCGCGAGGAGTCGCTCGACTTCACTGCGGCGCTGAAAGCACCGCGCCCGGCGGGGAACGACACCGACACGGTGGGGCCACGCAGCCGGCTTACGCGGCGCACTCTGACGCACCACTGTCAGGCTTCCCACGTTCATTTCGTGGATGTAGCCGGTGTTGGCGACTGCGCCTTCGGAGGCGTTCGCATCTCCCGTCCCGGACACCTCAACGCGGGCGATCGCTTCAGGATCGATCCCCCGTAAGAGGCCGCGGTACCCCGTCACGGCGGTCCCCCCGGATTCCGCCTCCGCGTCACCGGTGGCTGCGACCACCACGTCCGGGTTCTGGGGCTCCGCGATGACGACCTCTTGCTCGTCGCGGTCGGCGGCGGGATCGTCCTCCCGCTTCCACCACCTAGCCATAGGTACTCCCTCGCCCCCTAGCTCGTTTGTCTCAGCAGCTCAGCTCTCGTCGAGTCCACTGACGGCCGTGCTCCTCTCACCAGTGGCTGTGGCCTTCCCGGTGTCCCGAGCTGTCACCGACCAGCGCCACCACCTTCCACGGACCCTGGCGCCGGACAGGGCGGTGCCGCCGTGGGCGGCTTCCGCATCCCCGGTCCGCTCGACTACGTGTTGAGATGGGTTGTCCCGGCCCGAAAGCAAGGCCCAAAGGAGTGCCCCGATGCCTACCGCCGCCTGGACCGAGGCACCGACGAGCTGACCGGAGTTGGGGCTCCCCAGCAACCACACCAGCGGTGTCGAAACGATCCCCACCGTCGCCAGCACGATGACGGCAAACTTCCATCCCGGTGTCACGCCACCCACCCCTCCCCCATCGCTCAGCCGGCTCGGGCTGCCCAAGCACATAACCGTTTGTGCCCGGCTGGCAGCGTCCGATGCAGAAGTTATGGAGCGAGTTCAGCCGGAACTACGGATTCGCCGATATCGATCCCGGATGACAACATCTGCGCAAATTTGACCAGCTGTCTGCGCCTGGCGAAGCGTGTCATCGCTGTTCTTCGGGTGCCATGCCAGCAGCAGGGGGCTGTCGGCCTCTCGCAAAGGCGGGCTTCAGGTCCTTCCCCCTACCTGCATCGAGCCGGCCTCTTTGCGACGACTCGGATCGATGAGACGGGCAGCTCCCTCGATGAGCGAGTGATTACGCCGTAATCACCCCGGCCCGGGAGGCTGCCTTGCCCTCAAGTGATTACGGCGTAATCACCTGGACGCCCCCTCACATCAGCACGGCATAGGGGAGGCGCTGGTGAGCTCACATGGGCCGTCACCGCGTGTCCATGTCTTCACCCGGGCTCTTGAAGTACCTGCGGGACCAGGCTGCCAGAGGTAGGGGAGTCAGTGACCATCAGTTCTCGTTCAGGAGTGCAAGTGCCGTCGCGAGGACCGCGCGTGACTCCTCAGTGCCGGCTGACGAGTGGGCGGTGCGCCGCTCCACAGCCTTGAGGGCACGCACGGTGGCAGCAACGTACGTCCCAAGGCTGACCTGACGGGTCGGCGTATTGCAGTCATCGACGACGGCAGCAATCTCGTCCAACCAGTCGTTCACATCCTCATCCTGAACGAAGTCCCCTCTATGAATAAGGAGCTGACGAGCAACCCGCAGAGTGAGAGCGTGCTTCCGGCCGGCTCGCTCGGCACGTCGGCGCTCGGCAAACTCGGCGGCAGCGATCCTGCGTTGCGCCAGAGCAGCAGCTTCGGGAGTACGGCGGACTCTTCCCGCCCCCAGCTCGGGATCGGCCAGCGTCGCGGTCCTCATCCGCTGGGCTTTGTTGTATGCCGCGCTCGCTGCGGTGACAGCCAGAGGGGCTGCGAGATCGGCCCACTCGGCACGAGCGTTGCGCGCATCGTCCACCGCTCGCAACTGGTGCTGATCAATCTGTTCACGCAGGTATTGCCACAGCCGGACCCTCGTGAGGGCGGCAGATCGCCGGACAGCATCCGTAGCGGCGTTGAGGACCCCGACGTTCCTCTCCGCCCAAAGAAGCGCGCCATACAACTCGTCGTCTCCCGGCATGCCATCCGCGCTTCCTGCCTTCTCGAAGACATCACGCAACTCCCCAACCGCTGCTGTGACGTCCACTGACCCCACGCGCACTGGATGTCTAACCAGGGGAGCGTCCGCTCGCTGAGCCGCCCGTCGCCTCTTGTGCATAACCGTGATTGTGCCCGACAGGGCAGATTCACAGTCTGTGAAACGCGCAGCAGATGCTGTAGAAGCGTCAACGCTCACAGCCACGAGCAGACCGCTGACCTGCAACGCGCAGTCTGCGGGACTCACAGGTACCGGGTTGCGCTCGTGTGCGGCCCCCCGTCTGTGCTCGTACAAGACACCCGCTGGCCCGCACCGAAACGAGCGCGGCATGTACTCGGCCATTCAGGAGCTCGCGCAGCCATTCGAGGGCCAAGACGTATAGGGGTGGATCAGCGTGACGCCCATGGGGGAGTCGCGGTCGCTCGGGAGCTCGGGCCGCCTTCCGGTGCCCGAAGTGTGCTGACCGCCTCTTTGCGCTATGCCGAGCATCGTGTCGTCTAGCCGACAGACGGCCCGTGGCGGACATGGCCCCGGAATCGCTGCCCTAGAGGCGGCAGACGCGCGGGTTACCTCACGGAGCCGTACGCGTGATTACGCCGTAATCACGTCGGGCCACCGCTTCGAGCTGTCGGGGACTAACCCTGCGGGTGCGGGGATCAGCGGTGCCCGGCGGGTCCGTCGACGGCCAGGACGGGATATCCCGCAGGCGCGGGGGAGTACTGCCTTCGTGCGCCCCATCCTTGCGACGGGCGCTGGGACCATCCCGTAGGCGCGGGAGCAGCGCTTTCGCGACCTGCGGCGCGTGGGAGCAGGGACCACCCCGCGGGTGCCGGGTGCCGGATGCTGCGTCATAAGGTCAGTGGCTGGGGTAGGAACTATCCCCGCAGGCGCGGGGAGCAGCGGCGTCCACGTGTGATTACGCCGTAATCAGCGGGGAGCAGAACCGCTCCAGCTCCGGCTGAGTCGGCTCCTTGGGACCATCCCCGCGGGCGCGGGGAGCAGCTCGTGCGACAACCTGACGGCCCCCTGTCCTTGGGACCATCCCCGCGGGCGCGGGCAGCAGCATGAAGCCAAAGTGCGGATGACGAACGATGAAGGACCATCCCCGCGGGCGCGGGGAGCAGCCCGTGATGTACGCGGCCTCAAAGGAACGCTTGGGACCATCCCCGCGGGCGCGGGGAGCAGCTCTTCGAGGACGACCCGGCCTCCGCCGTGGTGGGACCATCCCCGCGGGCGCGGGGAGCAGACCTACCAGCCGTCGCACGGCAAGAGCTCCTTGGGACCATCCCCGCGGGCGCGGGGAGCAGGGAACTACGCCTGGGCTACCGCCACGCCGTCAGGGACCATCCCCGCGGGCGCGGGGAGCAGCGGGTCGAGAGCCATGCCACAGCCTCATCAGAGGGACCATCCCCGCGGGCGCGGGGAGCAGTGTGTCCAGACCTTGATGGCCTCGGCTCCGTCGGGACCATCCCCGCGGGCGCGGGGAGCAGAGCACTTCGAGCACTTCAAGCGCCCGGTCCCGGGGACCATCCCCGCGGGCGCGGGGAGCAGCGGGGGAGAACCCCGTAGAGGTGCTGGCCGCAGGGACCATCCCCGCGGGCGCGGGGAGCAGATCCCCTTCCCGTATCAGTTCGAGGAGAACTCGGGACCATCCCCGCGGGCGCGGGGAGCAGGAGTGGACCAGGGCTTCCGCAGCGAGTGCGTTGGGACCATCCCCGCGGGCGCGGGGAGCAGGCTCTGATCCGCATCGTGGCGGTGGGTTCTTGGGGACCATCCCCGCGGGCGCGGGGAGCAGCAATGAGCCCCGCCTGATTCAGCAATGGAATGGGGACCATCCCCGCGGGCGCGGGGAGCAGACTCCGTGACCTGCACATTTGATGCTATGAGGAGTCACTTTTCTGCACTATTGCCGATTCCGACAATGTGGACAAATGATTCATCGTTGGGTACGTCTGCCGTAGTAGCGTCGCTTTGAAGCCTTGCTCCAGCCTGGCTTGGGGGTACCGGCGGTCTGCTGTGTTTCAGCGTTGGGGCGTCGGATGAGGGTGAGTCCTTCGTGGGCCACGGGGTGCCAAGCGTGGTCGTGGGTGCGGAAAGTGAAGCCCTGCTCGTTGTTGGTGGTGTGTGCGAGGAGGCAGCGGCCTTGGCCTGCGTATTGGCGGACCTCGTCCCACAAAGCGTCGCGGACGCGGGCGGAGGGGTTGCCGATGAAGACACCAGCTGATATTTCCAGGAGCCAGCGGGTGAGGAACCCACGAAGGCCAGGCGGACAGTTCGTCAGGACGATGACGGTCACCAGAGCACCTCTTCGATGTCCCGGGTGTCTGCGTCGTCATAGTTGCGGCCAGCGGGCACTCGTCGCCCGCCGTCGCTGTGGAGGGCGACACGGTCCATATCGGGGTCGGCGCCCGTGCGCCCTCCCACGGCATCCCGCAAGAGCAGGGTCTTGATGTCATCAACGCAGCGATCCAGCAGGGAGGTCTGGTTGATGCGGTCCCGCAGGGCCCGGCGGGTACGAGCGCCAATGTCTTGGTCGTCCTCGGCGGCGATGTCAAAGGCGATGGGGATGCCGACCTCAGTCTTGTAGAGGTCGGCGATGTCGAGGACGAAGGACAGTTCATGTCCCGAGTGAATGAATCCCAGTGCTGGGCTGCAGGCAAGAGAGGCCACAACGGCATGGGCAACGCCATACATGCACTGAGCGGCGGCGGTGATGGCTTGGTTGACCGCGTCGCCGCTGGTGAAGTCGCCGGGGATGTAATGGCGGCCTCGCCAGGAGACACCTGTGCGCGCCGCATGCTCCCGGTAGCAGTCTTTCACCCGGCGCCCTTCCCGGCCGAGGAGTTCCTGCCGGGTGAAGCCGGCAGGGTCCTCGTCGGGAAAGCGGAGTTGGTACATGGCGCGTGCGACGGCAAGTCGGGTGCGAGGGTTGGCCCACTTGGAGGCCTGGGCCTCGGCTAGCGCCGCTGAGCGCGTCAGGGCTCGACCTGACGCGTAGTAGCGCACGCCGTGCTCACCGACCCAGGCGACGGCCGCTCCTGTCTCGCCGAGGACGCTCATCGCCTGGTGGGTGATGCGTGTCCCCGGGCCCAGGAGCAGTGTGCCGATGGTCGCCGAGGGGATGTGGGTCGTACCGTCGGCATCCTCAGCCGTAATGGCGTTAGCGTCACGGTGGATGACACACCGTTCCAGGTACACGAAGGACAGGCGCTCACCGGTGCGCGTCAAGTACCTGGGGGTGAGCGCGGGACGCCGCCCTACGGTGCTCATGGGCTCACTCAGCTGTGGTGAGGGGAACGAGTGTCATGAGCCCGCAGCCATACGCTTTGGCTTTGCCGAGCCCCTGTGTGAGGGTGGCGCGTAGCCGTTCGGGGTTGGTGACGGTGAGCCGACCGTCGTAGGTGACGGTGACCAGCGTGACTCGGTGCTGTCGGGAGGCGGCGTCCGATCCGTGTTTCGTGAAGGATAGGTTGCGCTGGTCTCGGACGGTCAGTTCGTACTGATCGCCGCCGTGCTGACTGTTCCGGTGGCCGGTGCCAGCGGGCAGGAGACGTTTGCCTGCGGGCTTCTCGCGGATGAGGAATCCGCTGCGCTCCTGGCGTCCCGGGTCGAGCAGCCAGCCGATCTGGTGGGTCGTGGTCAGGTGCGCGGTCCGCTTTGTCGGTTCGCCGTCTTTCCTTCGGATGTGGTGGACGGGGTTGGCAGTGAGGCGGAAGGCCCAGTTGCTGCCTTCGTTCAATCGATCGAGGAAAGGGCTGTAGGGGCGGGACTGCCAGCCGGGGGCTTCGGCGGTGGCTACCGCGGGCCAGCCGGCCTGCTCGACGAGGTGGGTCATGTCGGGCTGGTCGGGGCTGACGACATACAGCAGAACTTCGGCGGGTGGGTTGCGGTCCAGCCTCCACAGCACCCGCGGTCCGTCGCCTATGCCGCTGTCGGTGGGCAGCAGGTGAGGGAACGATGACATCACTGCCGCGTGCAGCGACTGGGGGGAGGTGAGCAGACGCCGGGCCCCAGGGCGTGCGGTGTTGAATCGAAAGCGGGTCAGGTGCATCAGTTGCTCTCCTCCAACGCAGTGAGAGGGTCGTGCTCAGGCACGTGAGGCGCGGCCGTCGGGAGGTGCATTTCGGCGTGTACTTCCACGGTCTTGGTGATCACGGGGCGCAGGGCGTGCCGGCGGTGCTCGGTTGCGAAGCTGATGGGCTGGTCACGGAGAAGGTCCGCGCCATCGTCGTCAGGAAGGGCCTCGATCAGAGCGGTCAGGGAGACGGGGTTCTGCCAACCGCGTGCTTTGCGGTACCAGTGTGCTGCCTGCCATGGCTCGTCCCGCAACGCCTGGGTGATGTCTGCGTCTCGGTGCACGCTGAGCTGGACGGGGCGGGCCGGTGGGCAGGAGCGCCGGCCGAGGAAAGGTGCGTGAACGGGAGCGCTCAGTGCGGCGTTTAGTTCGTTGATGAGTTCGTCTTGGCCCTCGACGGCGGCGACGAAGATGGCATCGGCCAGGTAGTACCGCTCCGAGATGGGCATGGACGTTTTCGTGATCTGATGTTGTGCCGTCTGGTAGTCGCGTACCCGGGTGCCGGGCTGGTCGATACGGACGCCAAAGCGGAGGGCAGCGAGCTGCATCAGTTGAGTGTCGTCACCGCGGTGCATGCCACGGGCGGCGGCGAGTAGGCCGATGACGCCGCTCTTGGTGGGGGCGGACTCGGTGGTTCGGCGAGCGAAACGGGCCGAGGCTCCCCACGCCTGCAATGGGCCGTCCAGGCGCAGGGTGAGCACGCTCATGCGGGCTTCTCCATGCGTTCGGCGACAGCGCTGCCGATGGCCTTGATGAGCGTGGACATCGTGGAAGCCTGATCGCCGATGTCGGCCAGACCTTCTGTGGCAGAGCCGACACGCAGGACCCAGGTGCGGGTGGACTCCTCGCCGTAGGCTCGTTCGATTTCGGGGATGTACGCGGCGAGCCGGGCGGAGGCTTCACGCACGTGTCCGTTACCGGCCCCGGCGATAATGGGCTCCTCGAAGGCGGCCACGAAGCTGATAGGGCGGGTGGTGCGCAGCGTGACGACGATGGCGTTAGGCAGTGTGTGGTGCCCAAAGGTATTGATCTTCCCGGTGGGCAGGGAGGCGATGAAGGCGTGCACGAATGCCTCCACCGCACGCCGTACGGGGGTGGAAATCGTCTGGTCGTCGCGCAATCCCTCGCCGAGGTTGGCGGCGAGCTGGTGGACGTTGACGGAGGCGTAGCGGTAGAGAGTCGCGGAGTTGAAGTCGACGGTGCCGATCATGCCTGCACCGCTCTCAGCATCGGTGTTTTCGTCGTCGACGGCGGTGAAGTAGTCGGACTCGGTCTCCACACGGTGCACGCTGATGGCGTGGGCTACCTGGCAGGCGGCGTCGACGTTGAAGTCGGTTGAATCGGCGACCATACGGCCGAACAGGGCGATGTCGACGGAGTGGCCAGTGTCCGCGATCTGCTTGGCGCGCGCCTTGTTGTCCTTGTCCTTCAGGTAGGCCGCGATATCGGTGGCGCCGTCAATGGCCAGGGCTGCCAAGCCGTCGAGCTGCCGAGCGCTGAGGAACATCAGGTATTTTGACCTGGGTGTCTCCTCGGCCTCGCCCGCCTCCGCAGCAGCTTTGGCCTTGGTGCCCCGTGTCTTGCGCTCGGGGACAGCGAGCTTCATGCCGGTGGCCGCCTCGATGACGGCGGTTGCCAGGCGCACCGCGTCGGTCTCCGCGATCGAGGCGTCGAGTCCGACAATGCGGGCAGCCAGGAGTTCGGCGACCTTCTTCGTCCTGACGCCCAGCTCTGACGGATCAAGCAGCTGTGCGTCCTTGAAGTAAGTGCGAGTGGCGCGCTTCCACGCCTGGCTGGAGACTCGTGCCCGTGGAACTCCGCCATACACGGCAGACTTCGGCGCTCCGGTGTCGTCTCGGTTGAGGTTGCTGGGCGGCACGGTCTGCAGGGCGTGCACGTCGAGAAAGATGCGGTTCACGAAGCGTCCTTGAGGGTCGTGTCGGAGTCGGAAGGGTTGCCCGAGCCGGGAGCGTCGGTGGAGCGATCGCCATGGAGGGCGGCACGGTAGGCGTGGAAGGAGCTGCCCCAGGCACGGCGAACTACCTCAGGGCCTTGGGGCCACTGCCACTGGTAGAGCTGCCGGGCTAGGAGCGCGTAATCGAGGACGATGTCCTCATCGCGCAGCAGCAGGACGATCTCTCTCAGTCGCTGCGCGAGCAGCGGGAGGTCCGGTGCGGTGCCGATGCGAACGAATCGCTTCAGGACGGCGTCGCTCGCGACCCTCTCAGCCACCAGACGTCGCACAGCGGCTCCCAGCCCGCACGGTGCGTCCGTGCGGTGGGACTGGTGCATGCCTGTGCTGCGAGATTGTTGGTGCAGCGCCCACATGGTCATCGCGACATGCACGGCATCCTCGGCGCGGGTCAGCGTACTCTCGCCGGGAGGTCGCCCGTCAAAGGCGTCGTAAAGCGGTCCCATGTTGATCAGCCCGAGCATGTCGGGCACTTGGTAGGGCTGCTTGCCCGCTCCACGGCGCAGCCTGGCAAGCGTCGCCACAGCCTTGGGGTCGTCACGCAGAAGCGCGTGCTGCATCGCGCCGATTTCATCGGCTACGAGATCCCTGACTCGGTCGGCCATGGACTTCGCAGAGGTAGCGGTGGTCATGTCTGGGCACCTTCTGCTTGTTCTGCATGGGATGTGGACTCGGGGCCGCCACCGCCGTCGTCTTGGGTATCCAGGGTGGATGCATTGCTCATGGAGTCCAGCGGGTGCCCGAGCACCTTGCCGAGCCGGAACCGGAACGAACGTTCGGCATAAGCTGAGTTGAGCCACAGGTCACCTTTGCCGGTGTTGATGGTGCGGCCTTGCCACGCCGCGTTCCCGGCGTCCGCGATCAGTTGTTCGCCTATGCGACGGATGATGCGATGGGCGTCGGATCGCCACTGGGAACGGTGTCGATCCGGATCAGTGGCGCCGCCCAGCTTCTCGAGCCAGGACCGGTATGGGGCGTCCAGCGCGCCGTAGCCTCGCTCGTACGCCCGGCGACGAGGCCCCTCGGTGTCTGCTCCGGTGGCTCGAGCGAGGTCGACAGCCAGGTCGCCGAGCACAGTCACTGCCTCGTCGGCGTCCGCTACCGCGCGGATCGCCTGCTGCGCGTACCAGGGATCCCGGCGGTTCAGCAAGACCACGGCCATGGACAGGCGGTCATCGACAATCTCGTCGATAACGGACTGCTGGGTGCCGTAGGCGGCCCCTACGATCCGGGCCCGGAAGCGAGTACCACGCGGCAGTATTCCCTCAGCGGTAGCCAGCTGGGCGATCCATTCCAGGACACCGGCACCAAGTTCAGGGGCGGCCTCGGTGGTCTGGGACGCTGTCGGGCGCTCGGCAAGCAGAGAGGACAGACCTCGCCACACGGCACGCTCTGGTTTGTGTTCCTTGGGCATGTAGACCTGCGGCTCGCCGAGCTTCTTCTCCTGGGCTTTGCTACGCCGCCACACAGTCATCGGCTCACGCTCGTGCAAGTTGGGCAGGGGCAGCGGGTCGCCGTACGTGAGCACCACCCCGTGCACGCCGGCGCCATCGAAATGCAGCCGCAGTCTGCGTCCCTGCCAGGTATACAGGTCCCGCACGCCTACCGGCCGCCGCTCGGGTGCAGGGCCCGGACCACAAGGCTCGCGCCGCCAGGCCGGTCGGTCATCGGGGTCAGAATGGTGCCGATTCGTATGGCGGGCGACCATGTTCAGCAGCAGCGTCTCGCGCAGCGTGTCGCCTTCGACGAACACCCCTCCCAGATTGCCGGCCCAGCCGACACCGAGCGGGTATGCCTTGCCGTTCTTGGCTCGGCTGTCTCCGACGACGCCGGTTTTGATCCCCGAGGTGTCGTAGGCGTGGGCGTGGACCACCCAGCGTGCGGCCTCAGCAAAGCCGAGCCTCACGACAGACGGCATGCGCGAGGTGAAGAACGGCTCCCCGTTGGGGACGTCGGCGACGATGCGGTTCAGCGGGAACACCTCGTCCCGAGATGTCCGCAGACCACCCACCTGGTAGAACGGCACATCGGGGCAGAGGAGATCGAACCGGTCCCGGTGATCCTCCAGGTAGTCAGGGACCGTATCGAAGCATCTCTCGTCCTCCCACCACTCGGCCCATTGGTCAGCGTCCTGCGGTCCGTCGAGGGCGTCGTGCGCGATCGCCAGCAACAGTCGCAGCAGCGCGAACTCCTGCGTGGGCAGATCACCGACGATCCGCGCCAGACCCGAGGCCTGGGCGAAGACATCGCATAGGGACAACTCGCCCTGCCTGTCATCCCGGCGTATCACCGGAATCCACGGTTCACAGGTCAAGTCGAACGACGGTAAGCCGCCCATGCTTTGGGTGTCAGTCATGCGTCACCTCAAGTCCGTCCACGTCGCTGTAGCGGAGTTGGAACCCTGCCAGACGGGTCTGACAATCGGCGTCGAGGGCGAGAATCAACTCGCCTGCCAGCCAGTGGCTTTCCTTGCCCTGCCATGCCTGCGGGCAGAACTGCTCCAGCTCACCGATAGCGCGATCGAGGACCTCAGGGAAGGAGAATTGATACGGCAATCGCAGGCCGCAGGACGCCGCGGCCTTCGCCGCCCGCGGATCAGGCGCCCGGTCCACAGGCAGCTCAAGTCCAGCTCGTCCGCGCTCGAGCCAGTCAACGGTGGCCAAGGTTCCGTCGACGCGCCGCTGCACCACAACGACCTCCAGACTCTCCCGACCGTCACGGACCTGGGCGCGCCCGGCACGCGTGTCATCCGCATCGCCCACCCCTGCGGTAACCCAGCCGATCAGGGGCCGGCCAGGCCGTCCCACCTGATCGAGCCGGAACACGGCCGCCCGCTCGGCCTGATCCCGCCGAAAGGCCGCGTCTCTCTGCTGTGTCCGGGCCATCGCCTCTTCCCACCCTGCAGGCGCCGAAGTGTCCTGCGAATACGCACCCTGGACAAGCAGACTGATGTCCTGCGGCAGATGCACCGGACGGCGGTTCCCATCCAGACGGTCCAGCAACACAGCTGCAGAGCGCAGCAGTGAGTGCTCCCCGTACACAGCGACCGAGCCGGCCACCGGTGCTGGAACATCTGCCCACTCCACGCCGGTGAGCAGACAACGCGCCGTGCGCAACCTCAACGGTCGGTCCGCCTGTCCCTCACCGCGGTGGTGTCGATGAAGTCGCCCTATGCGCTGCAGCAGCAGGTCCACCGGGCACAGGTCGCTGACCAGAAGGTCGAAGTCGACGTCGAGGGACTGTTCGGCTACCTGGCTGGCAACCACGATGTGCCGCCCGGCCGGCCGCTCCTCCGCCTTGCCCGGAGGACCGAACCGCGAGAGCAGCGCCTTGTCCTTGGCAGCCCGATCCACATCAATAAAGGCGGAGTGGGCGACCGTGACCGCGTCCTCACCGAAGCGCTTTCGCAACACCCGGGCGGCTTCCAGCACTCGTCGGACCGTGTTGCGCACAACCAGGGCACACCCGCCATCCACCAGCTCGGCTTCCAGCCGGGCCACGAGCACGTCCAGATCGTCCTCGCAGCATTCGAGCTGCACCTCACTGGCGCGACCGGACGCGGAAGGCGCCTCCACGACGGGCACCGAGGCAGGCACGACTGCCGTCAGCAGCGGATACTCATTGGCCTCCTCCACCGCGTCAAACCCGTCGGCAGCGCCAGCCGCGCTCTCGCCCGCGTAAGCCTCGGCGAGCTGCCGCCGCCGCGACGCGGGGAGCGTCGCGGACAGCACCACAACCGGTACCCGGTAAGCACCCAGCCACGACAGCACCCGGTCCAAATAGGTGCTCATGTACGCGTCGTAGGCGTGCGCCTCGTCGATGATCACGACCTTGCCTGCGACAGCAAGATGCCGCAGGGCCAGGTGCCGGCTCTTCAGCCCCGCATACAGCAGCTGATCCACAGTCCCCGCGACGAACGACGAGAGCATCGCCTTCTTCCGGCCACGCAGCCAGGAATGTGCCACCAGCTCCGCCGACGCCGAAACCTGCTCACGCCCCGGTCGCGGCATCAGATCATTCTCATCGACCCCCACGGCCGCAAACCGCTGCGCGCTCGCCCGCAGCAGGTCCATGTAGTCCTCGTTCAAGGCTGCCTTGGAGTGCGCCAGGAGTACCGAGAGCCGCGTGCCCTCCCTGGTAGGCAGTCGCTCGAGCCAGTCCAGAAGCCGCGGGAACATCGCACTGCCCGTCGCCATCGTCGGCAGGGCGAAGAACACCCCACCCGCACCCGAACGGGCCGCCAGGATCTCCGCAGCCGCCAGCGCGGCCTCCGTCTTCCCCTCACCCATCGGCGCCTCGATCACCAGCAGACCGGGCTCCGGCATGGTGCGCGCCAGCCGAACGGCCGACTCCTGCACTGGACGGACCTTGGCACCGGCAGGCAGATCAAACCGCGACGCAAACAGCTCCTGTACGGTCCCAGACGGCTCCTCGGCACACCAGCGTGAGGGCAACCGCAGACCCCGCCAGGCAGCCTCCACACGCTCTTCGCTGGCCAGGTGCGCGGCCTGCGGAAAGTACGGGAACAAGTCTGGGTTACTGGCGATCCAGTCGGCGACAATCACCATTGCCGACAACAGCACCTGCACGGGCTGCGGCAACTTAACTGACTGCCAATCGTCCAGCCGCCCCGCCGCCCCGAACTCCTCTGCGCACCCGTCTAGCAGCTCCTCCTGCACCTGCAGCCACAGTGCTCGGCTTGCTCCCGGAGTCCGCAGGAGGTCGTCACGGTCGCAGAGCCCTTTGATCTGACCGTGCTCCGGCGGCACTCCATGATGCCCCCCCACGACGACCGCAAACTGTCCCGACTGCCGCACCGTGAAGCCACACCGTCGCTCCAGCCACTCCGACAGCAACACCTGTCCCGCCAGACCGTGCGGAGCCATCCGGCGATCCGTCCCCCACTGACCGTGGGTTTTCATCTCCAGGCCCTGCTGGTGCATGGCGTAGGCGAGCTCTTCGACTTGGCACGCAAACGCTGGCGTCGCCTTCCCGATGTCGTGAACCCCCGCCAGCCACACGACCAGACAACGCCCATCATCCGGCCCACCCGGTAACGCCCCTGAAATCAGGGACCGCACGTTGTCCGGCAGCCACTCGTCCCAGAGCAACGCCGCCACTGCGGCGCTGTCTTCCATGTGCCGCCACAACGGAAGCCAGCCCTGCCCATCCCGGTCGTGCTTGGCCCACACCGTCCGGGCCACGCCGCTGAGCCGCGCGCTCAAACCAGACCTCAACTCGCCCCCAATAGCGTCCTATCTGAAGATAGGTACAGGAAAGAAGGCACCTAAAGCAGCGTTTCAACTGGAATGCGCACGCCGCCCCACGCCCTGGTAGTCCATGAGTTAGTGGGCTGTCGCCCGCCCGGGCGCGCGGAGCAGAAAGAACGCCTGACCAGTTCCTGGCAGGCGGGAACCCCCCCACGGACACGGCAGTCGCTGCAATCCGAAGCTTCGGACTACCGGCAGGAACCGTCTCCCGCGGTGAGTCGAGCAACACTTCCGAGTGCCGTTCTCGCACGGGTGGTGGGATCATCCCCGCGAGTGCGGGGAGCAGCAGCACACCGAAATCCGCAGCGTGGGCGAGTGGGGACCATCCCCGCGGGTGTGGGGAGCAGTGTCGATCCTGTCGTGGTGGCTCTTCGACGTGGGGACCATCCCCGCGGGTGCGGGGAGCAGCGCAGCGTGGCGGCCTCGTCCACCAGCGCGTCGGGACCATCCCCGCGGGTGCGGGGAGCGCAGGGTCACGTGGTGACCTTGCGGACGAGCTTGGGACCATCCCCGCGGGTGCGGGGAGCAGCCCACGTCGTCAGCCTCCATGCCGTCCGTGGTGGGACCATCCCCGCGGGTGCGGGGAGCAGTTTCAGAGGCTGGGCCAGCAGGGCGGCACGGCGGGACCATCCCCGCGGGTGCGGGGAGCAGGGCTTCCCACTGTGCGAGGTCGGCTCCGGCGGGGGACCATCCCCGCGGGTGCGGGGAGCAGTGCCACCCTCAGTCCCCTTTGCACAGCCAGTAGGGACCATCCCCGCGGGTGCGGGGAGCAGAGCGCGGTGCCCCCGCCGTAGACGCTGCTGATGGGACCATCCCCGCGGGTGCGGGGAGCAGGGTGTGTTCGACCAGCAGTGACATCCAGGCGAGGGACCATCCCCGCGGGTGCGGGGAGCAGGTCGTCGAGACGCTCGCGCTGCTGGCGCTGAAGGGACCATCCCCGCGGGTGCGGGGAGCAGAGGCGGGGCCCGTCGTCGAGGAGCGGGTTGCCGGGACCATCCCCGCGGGTGCGGGGAGCAGGATCATCCGGCTGAGAACCAGCATGGGGAGTCGGGACCATCCCCGCGGGTGCGGGGAGCAGTGACCGAGACCGACTTCGGGGACCCCACCTCCGGGACCATCCCCGCGGGTGCGGGGAGCAGGTGGGCCCTCACGGCAGTGGGGGCCCACCCGCGGGACCATCCCCGCGGGTGCGGGGAGCAGTCTGGCTGACCTGCATGTTCGACGCCAGGGGACGCTGGTTTAACGCACTTCCGCAGAAATCGACATTTCGGTCATCTACTTCGTTAGTACCTCCGTTCTGCCAGGCCGTTTCCATTAAATGACCGCTCCATCCGCAGCGTTGAAAGTGCCCCAGAGGCTACTTTCGCAGTCGCGGAGTCTGCTCTCCGCACTCGCTCTCCTCGGGTATTGGCTCACCGGTCGTACTGGCCGGTCCGGCACCGTGAACATTGCCGGGCCGACGGCGTTCAGCGCTGTTCTAGATGTACTGCCCAGGCAGGTTGGTCGAGTTTGTGCGACGACACGGTCTGAATCTGGCTGACGACGAAGGCCTCCGGTTGTGGAGTGGAGCTG